>NZ_JADCLB010000035.1:2160-10316 GCF_014982245.1 Enterobacter cloacae complex sp. P6RS | reverse complement strand
TTTGTAGAATTATACATTTTGTAATTATTAGTTATCCTTTTGATTTTAAACGATTAAATAAAATGGAAGGAATGGCTATGCAATAATGACAATTAACTATTTTTGACTTAAGGAAAATCCATAAATAATTATGGGCTTATAACGGAAATTATCAAAGTCGTAAAATGTGATACGGCAGCGGGTTTTGTTATTAAGCTCTTTATTTCAGTGGGTTATGTGAGAGCCTTAGTGTGCGCGAAATGAGGTTATGCATAACCGCTGCATAATTGCCTGGGCAGGATTAACAGCGGGTTAACACCTTTCCCAATAAACATGCGCTCGCGCAAGCCTCGTCGAAAAAGGGCTGGTATGGCAGGCTTAACTCTCGTATAAAAGACAAAAATGAAACGTTGTTTTACATCGAGAGGTTTCCCATGATTATCGGCAACATCCACCATCTGCAGTCCTGGCTGCCTGACGCGCTGCGCCAGGCCATTGAGCACGTTAAAGCCCACGTCACCGACGCCACGCCGCACGGCAAGCACGACATCAACGGCAGCCGCCTGTTTTATCTTGTCTCTGAAGACATGACCCAGCCGTTCGCCGAACGCCGCGCCGAGTACCACGCGCGCTACCTGGATATCCAGATCGTGATGAAGGGTCAGGAAGGGATGACCTTCAGCACCCTGCCGCACGGCACGCCCGACACCGACTGGCTGGCGGATAAAGACATTGCGTTCCTGCCGGAAGGCGAGCAGGAGAAAACCGTGGTGCTGAGCGGAGGGGATTTCGTGGTGTTTTACCCGGGCGAAGTGCATAAGCCGCTGTGCGCGGTGGGGGAGCCTGCTAAGGTCAGAAAAGTGGTTGTTAAAATGCTGGTGGAGTAATTTCCCTTCACCCCAGCCCTCTCCCACATGGAGAGGGCTGGGGCACCAGACCGCACCCACGCATAATGTGATCCAGCTTAAACTTCCCGCACTCCCTCCTCATCTCCCATTTACCTCCCCTTTTTCTGCGTCATAGTATGATCGTTAAATTAACGAACGCTGTTCTATAATGTAGAACAAAATGATTCAACAAGGAGATCTTATGCCGCAGTCCGCGTTGTTCACGGGAATCATTCCCCCTGTCTCCACCATTTTTACCGCCGACGGCCAGCTTGATGAGCAGGGCACCGCCGCGCTGATCGACGATCTCATCAAAGCGGGCGTTGACGGCCTGTTCTTCCTGGGCAGCGGCGGCGAGTTCTCCCAGCTCAGCGCCGAAGAGCGTAAAACCATTGCCCGCTTTGCCATCGATCATGTCGATCGTCGTGTGCCGGTGCTGATCGGCACCGGCGGCACCAACGCCCGGGAAACCATTGAACTCAGCCAGCACGCGCAGCAGGCGGGCGCGGACGGCATCGTGGTGATCAACCCCTACTACTGGAAGGTGTCGGAAGCGAACCTGATCCGCTATTTCGAGCAGGTGGCGGACAGCGTCACGCTGCCGGTGATGCTCTATAACTTCCCGGCGCTGACCGGGCAGGATCTGACTCCGGCGCTGGTGAAAATCCTGGCCGACTCGCGCAGCAATATTATCGGCATCAAAGACACCATCGACTCCGTCGCCCACCTGCGCAGCATGATCCTCACCGTCAAAGCCGCTCATCCGCACTTCACCGTGCTGTGCGGCTACGACGATCATCTGTTTAATACCCTGCTGCTCGGCGGCGACGGGGCGATTTCGGCCAGCGGCAACTTTGCCCCGCAGGTGTCGGTGAATCTTCTGAAAGCCTGGCGGGATAAAGACGTGGCGAAAGCGGCTGAGTATCATCAGACCCTGCTGCAAATCCCGCAGATGTATCAGCTGGATACGCCGTTTGTGAACGTCATTAAAGAGGCGATCGTGCTTTGTGGTCGCCCTGTCTCCACGCACGTGCTGCCGCCCGCCACGCCGCTGGACGAGCCGCGTAAGGCGCAGCTGAAAACCCTGCTGCAACAGCTCAAGCTCTGCTGAGCCGGACGATAACGATGACCATTGAAAAAATTTTCACCCCACAGGACGATGCGTTTTATGCGGTGATCACCCACGCGGCGGGGCCGCAGGGCGCGCTGCCGCTGACCCCGCAGATGCTGATGGAATCCCCCAGCGGCAACCTGTTCGGCATGACGCAGAACGCCGGGATGGGCTGGGACGCCAACAAGCTGACCGGCAAAGAGGTGCTGATCATCGGCACCCAGGGCGGTATTCGCGCCGGGGACGGACGCCCGGTTGCGCTGGGCTACCACACCGGACACTGGGAAATCGGCATGCAGATGCAGGCGGCGGCGAAAGAGATCACCCGCAACGGCGGGATCCCGTTTGCGGCCTTCGTCAGCGATCCGTGCGACGGGCGCTCGCAGGGCACGCACGGCATGTTCGACTCTCTGCCGTACCGCAACGACGCGGCGATCGTGTTTCGCCGTCTGATCCGCTCCCTGCCCACGCGGCGGGCGGCGATCGGCGTCGCCACCTGCGATAAAGGGCTACCCGCCACCATGATTGCGCTGGCCTCCATGCACGACCTACCGACCATTCTGGTGCCGGGCGGGGCGACGCTGCCGCCGACCGTGGGGGAAGATGCGGGCAAGGTGCAGACCATCGGCGCGCGCTTTGCCAACCACGAGCTCTCCTTGCAGGAGGCCGCCGAGCTCGGCTGTCGCGCCTGCGCGTCGCCGGGCGGCGGCTGCCAGTTCCTCGGCACGGCGGGCACCTCGCAGGTGGTGGCGGAAGCGCTGGGGCTGGCGCTGCCGCACTCCGCGCTGGCGCCGTCCGGGCAGGCGGTGTGGCTGGAGATCGCCCGCCAGTCCGCGCGGGCGGTGAGCGAGCTGGATAACCACGGCATCACCACGCGCGATATCCTCACCGATAAAGCCATCGAAAACGCCATGGTGATCCACGCGGCGTTCGGCGGTTCCACGAACCTGCTGCTGCACATTCCGGCCATCGCCCACGCGGCGGGCTGCACTATTCCGGACGTAGAGCACTGGACGCGCGTCAACCGCAGGGTTCCGCGTCTGGTGAGCGTGCTGCCCAACGGCCCGGACTATCACCCGACCGTGCGCGCGTTCCTCGCGGGCGGCGTGCCGGAAGTGATGCTCCACCTGCGCGATCTCGGCCTGCTGCACCTCGATGCCATGACCGTGACCGGCCAAACGGTCGGCGAAAACCTCGACTGGTGGCAGGCATCCGAGCGCCGGGCACGCTTCCGCCAGTGCCTGCGCGAGCAGGACGGCGTGGAGCCGGATGACGTGATCCTGCCGCCGGAGAAAGCAAAAGCGAAAGGGCTGACCTCGACGGTCTGCTTCCCGACGGGCAACATCGCGCCGGAAGGTTCGGTGATCAAGGCCACGGCGATCGACCCGTCGGTGGTGGGTGACGATGGCGTTTACCGCCACACCGGCCGGGTGCGGGTGTTCGTCTCGGAAGCGCAGGCCATCAAGGCCATCAAGCGGGAAGAGATTGCGCAGGGCGATATCATGGTGGTGATCGGCGGCGGGCCGTCCGGCACCGGTATGGAAGAGACCTACCAGCTTACCTCCGCGCTGAAGCATATCTCGTGGAGCAAGACGGTGTCGTTAATCACCGATGCGCGCTTCTCGGGCGTGTCGACGGGCGCCTGCTTCGGGCACGTGTCGCCGGAGGCGCTGGCGGGCGGGCCGATTGGCAAGCTGCGCGACAACGACATCATTGAGATTACCGTCGACCGCCTGACATTAACAGGCAGCGTGAACTTCATCGGCACGGCGGATAACCCGCTGACGCCGGAAGAGGGCGCGCGCGAGCTGGCGCTGCGGCAGACGCACCCGGACCTGCACGCCCACGACTTTTTGCCGGACGATACCCGGCTGTGGGCGGCATTGCAGTCGGTGAGCGGCGGCACCTGGAAAGGCTGTATTTATGACACCGATAAAATTATTGAGGTAATTAACGCCGGTAAAAAAGCGCTCGGCATTTAATTATTTTTCACGCGATTGTCGTCTACGGAATATATTCCGTGGGCGGCTTTTACGCATCTGTAATTTATTAATTTAAACAATACGTTGCGATATATCACTGGCGTCACAAAAGCAAAATAACGTAATTCAGAAATAAGATATGACCATTGCTGGTTAATTGAACAGCTCATTACACTCCATTAACACGATGTTGTAATTCAGCACACTAAATAAGGGTGTAATTCTGATGACGCAATTAACCATGAAAGACAAAATTGGCTACGGGCTGGGTGACACCGCCTGCGGCTTCGTCTGGCAGGCCACGATGTTCCTGCTGGCCTATTTCTACACCGACGTGTTTGGACTCTCCGCGGGCATTATGGGCACGCTGTTTTTAGTCTCCCGCGTGCTCGACGCCGTGACCGACCCGCTGATGGGGCTGCTGGTAGACCGCACCCGCACGCGGCACGGTCAGTTCCGCCCGTTCCTGCTGTGGGGCGCCATCCCGTTTGGCATCGTCTGCATGCTGACCTTCTACACGCCGGACTTCTCCGCGCAGGGCAAAATCATCTACGCCTGCGCGACCTACATTCTCCTGACCCTGGTCTACACCTTCGTTAACGTCCCGTACTGCGCCATGCCCGGCGTCATCACCGCCGACCCGAAAGAGCGCCACGCCCTTCAGTCCTGGCGTTTCTTCCTCGCCGCGGCGGGCTCGCTCGCCATCAGCGGCATCGCGCTGCCGCTGGTCAGCATCATCGGCAAGGGGGACGAGCAGGTGGGCTATTTCGGCGCCATGTGCGTGCTCGGGCTGACCGGCGTGGTGCTGCTCTACGTCTGCTTCTTTACCACCAAAGAGCGCTACACCTTTGAGGTGCAGCCGGGCTCGTCGGTGGCGAAAGATCTCAGGCTGCTGCTCGGCAACGGCCAGTGGCGCATCATGTGCGCGTTCAAGATGATGGCGACCTGCTCCAACGTGGTGCGCGGCGGGGCGACGCTCTACTTCGTGAAATACGTGATGGATCACCCGGAGATGGCGACCCAGTTTTTACTCTACGGCAGCCTCGCCACCATGTTCGGCTCGCTCTGCTCGTCCCGACTGCTGGGCCGCTTCGACCGCGTCACCGCCTTTAAGTGGATCATCGTCGCTTACTCGCTCATCAGCCTGCTGATTTTCTTCACCCCGGCCGAGCACATCGCGCTGATTTTCGCCCTCAACATCCTGTTCCTGTTCGTCTTTAACACCACCACGCCGCTACAGTGGCTGATGGCCTCCGACGTGGTGGACTACGAGGAGAGCCGCAGCGGGCGTCGCCTCGACGGGCTGGTGTTCTCCACCTATCTGTTCAGCCTGAAGATTGGCCTGGCGATTGGCGGGGCGGTGGTGGGCTGGATCCTGGCCTGGGTGAACTACTCCGCCAGCAGCAGCGTGCAGCCGGTTGAGGTGCTCACCACCATCAAAATTCTGTTCTGCGTGGTGCCGGTGGTGCTCTACGCGGGCATGTTCATCATGCTGTCGTTCTACAAGCTCACCGACGACCGCGTGGAGGCCATCAGCCAGCAGCTGATCAAACACCGCGCGGCGCAGGGCGAGGCCGTACCCGACGCCGCGACAGCCGCATCCCATTAACCGGAGGCAACATGGAAATTACTAACCCGATCCTGACCGGCTTCAACCCGGACCCGTCCCTGTGCCGTCAGGGCGAGGACTACTACATCGCCACCTCGACCTTCGAGTGGTTCCCGGGCGTGCGCATCTACCACTCCCGCGACCTGAAAAACTGGTCGCTGGTCAGCACGCCGCTGGACCGCGTGTCGATGCTGGACATGAAGGGCAACCCGGACTCCGGCGGCATCTGGGCGCCTTGCCTGAGCTACGCCGACGGCAAATTCTGGCTGCTCTATACCGACGTGAAGATTGTCGACTCGCCGTGGAAAAACGGCCGCAACTTCCTCGTCACCGCGCCGTCCATTGAGGGGCCGTGGAGCGAGCCGATCCCGATGGGCAACGGAGGGTTCGATCCGTCCCTGTTCCACGACGACGATGGCCGCAAGTACTACCTCTACCGTCCGTGGGGGCCGCGCCACCACAGCAACCCGCACAACACCATCGTGATGCAGGAGTTTGACCCGCAGACCGGCACGCTCTCGCCCGAGCGCAAAACCCTGTTTACCGGCACGCCGCTCTGCTACACCGAGGGGGCGCATCTTTATCACCACGCGGGCTGGTACTACCTGATGGTTGCCGAGGGCGGCACCAGCTACGAGCACGCCGTTGTGGTACTGCGTTCCAAAAATATCGACGGGCCATACGAGCTGCATCCGGACGTGACGATGATGACCAGCTGGCACCTGCCGGAGAACCCGCTGCAGAAGAGCGGCCACGGCTCGCTGCTGCAGACCCATACGGGAGAATGGTATATGGCCTACCTCACCAGCCGCCCGCTGCGTCTGCCCGGCGTGCCGCTGCTGGCCTCCGGCGGGCGCGGCTACTGTCCGCTGGGGCGCGAGACCGGCATCGCCCGCATTGCGTGGCGCGACGGCTGGCCGTACGTGGAAGGCGGCAAACACGCGCAGCTGACCGTGCCCGGCCCACAGGTGGCGGAGCAGCCTGCAGCCGTTCAGGGCAACTGGCGGGAGGATTTCGACGCCAGTTCGCTCGACCCGGAACTGCAGACCCTGCGTATTCCGTTCGACGACACCCTCGGCTCGCTCACCGCGCGCCCGGGCTACTTACGGCTCTACGGCAACGACTCGCTCAACTCGACCTTCACCCAGTCGACCGTGGCGCGCCGCTGGCAGCACTTCACCTTCAGGGCCGAGACGCGGATGCAGTTCTCGCCGGTTCACTTCCAGCAGAGCGCGGGGCTGACCTGCTACTACAACAGCAAAAACTGGAGCTACTGCTTTATGGATTACGAGGAGGGGCAGGGGAGAACCATCAAGGTGATCCAGCTCGACCACAACGTGCCGTCGTGGCCGCTGCACGAGCAGCCCATTCCGGTGCCGGAACATGCGGAGAGCGTATGGCTACGCGTGGACGTGGATACGCGGGTCTACCGCTACAGCTACTCGTTCGACGGCGAGACGTGGCACACCGTGCCGGTCACGTATGAGGCGTGGAAGCTGTCGGATGACTACATCGGCGGGCGCGGCTTCTTTACCGGCGCGTTTGTAGGGCTGCACTGCGAGGACATCAGCGGCGACGGCTGTCACGCGGACTTCGACTACTTCACCTACGAGCCGGCATAGCCCAGCGCGCGTGACAGCTCGAGCCCGGCCTGCTGAAGCTCCTCGCGGAAGCGGGCCAGCTCGGCGTCATCCACGCGGGAGGTGAGCGTCGACAGGCTCAGGGCGGCAATCACGCGGGATTCATGGTTCCACACTGGCACCGCCACGCAGCGCACGCCCTGCTCGTTCTCTTCGCTGTCCAGGGCGTAGCCCTGCTCGCGGGTCTGCGCCAGGGCGGTCATTAACGCTTCGCGGGAGGCGAGGGTCGCGGGTGTAAAGGTGGTGTACTGATAGCCCTCCAGCAGGGCGTTCAGCTCGGCCTCGCCCAGCCAGGCAATCAACACCTTGCCGATGGCGGTGGCGTGCACCGGCAGGCGGCGGCCGATGCGCGAATAGGCGATGGCGGCGAGCTTGCCTTCAATCTTCTCGATATAGACTCCTTCACGCCCGTCCAGGATCCCCAGATGGGTGGTCTGCCCGGTACGCTGGGACAGCTCCGTCAGCCAGCCTTTCGCCTTCTGGCGAATATCGATGGAGCCCACGACAAAATGGCCGCGCTCGACCAGCTTCATGCCGAGGCGATATTTGCCGTTCTCCGGGTTCTGATCGATATAGCCGTGAAGCTGCAGGGTTTTCAGCAGCGAGTGGAGGGTGCTCTTGCTCAGCCCCATCAGTTTGCTGATGTCGGTGATCTTAAGCTCGGTGGCCTGTTCGTTGAACAGGTCGAGGATCTGCAACGCACGTTCAACAGACTGAATAATCGGCATAATGCTGGCATGTCCACGCTGGAATGAAGGCGAAAACGTACCTTTTTCGGGGTGAAAAATCAATTAAGGGGAGCCGGTTTGCCCGGCGGCGCTTCGCTTGCACGGGCCTATGGGGTGGGTTTTCTCCCTCTCCCCGTGGGCTGAGGGTTCCCCACAAATTAATGCGAGCACTGAACAATCCCCTCGCCCTTTTGGGGAGAGGGTTAGGGTGAGGGGAACA
>NZ_JADCLB010000035.1:216-1865 GCF_014982245.1 Enterobacter cloacae complex sp. P6RS | reverse complement strand
GGTGAGGGCACCAGCGCGCAGAGGACCCAATCACTCCCCAAGCGTCGCCACCATCACCGCCTTAATCGTATGCATCCGGTTTTCCGCCTGGTCGAACACGATGCTCGCCGCCGACTCAAACACCTCGTCCGTCACCTCCATCCCGCCGTGCAGATCGAACTCCTTCGCCATCTGCTTGCCGAGCGTGGTCTGGTCGTCATGGAACGCGGGCAGACAGTGCAGGAACTTCACGTTCGGGTTGCCGGTCAGCGCCATCATCTGCGCGTTCACCTGATACCCCCGCAGTAGCGCAATCCGCTCCGCCCACTTCTCTTTGGCTTCGCCCATCGACACCCACACGTCGGTATAGATAAAGTCCGCGCCCTTCACGCCCGACGCCACGTCTTCCGTGAGGGTGATTTTGCCGCCGTGCTTCTCCGCCAGCGCGCTGCACTCCGCCACCAGGCTCTCTTCCGGCCAGCAGGCTTTCGGGGCCACCAGGCGCAGATCCAGCCCGGTCAGCGCCGCCGCTTCCAGCATCGAGTTGCCCATGTTGTTGCGCGCGTCACCCGCGTAGACCAGCGTCATCTCGTTAAACGCCTTGCCCGGCAGGTGCTCCTGCATGGTCAGCAGGTCCGCCAGCAGCTGGGTCGGGTGGAACTCGTTGGTCAGCCCGTTCCATACCGGCACGCCCGCATACTGCGCCAGCGTTTCGACGACTTCCTGGCCGTGGCCGCGATACTGAATGCCGTCGTACATCCGCCCGAGCACGCGCGCGGTGTCCTTAATTGACTCTTTATGCCCAATCTGGCTGCCGCTCGGCCCTAAATACGTGACGCGCGCCCCCTGGTCAAATGCGGCAACTTCGAAAGAGCAACGGGTACGGGTCGAGTCTTTTTCGAAGATGAGCGCGATGTTCTTACCGGTAAGCTTCTGTACTTCCTTGCCATTTTTTTTATCGGCCTTGAGCTGTGCGGCAAGGGTCAGCAGAGAAGTGAACTGTGCAGGGGTAAAGTCGAGCAATTTCAGAAAGTGTTTCTTGTACAGATCAGACATTTTATCCTCACATGGCGAACGCCACTTATTGAATTAAAATTCACTTTATATGTGTAATTATTCATTTGCAACCCCGTTTCACAAATCTTTCCAACAAAGGTGGAGGCAAACCCGTCCGTGTGTGAAAATAGAAGTATCTGCCGCACTTTAAAGAGGATTGAGCCATGGCAAACCCGGAATTACTGGAAGAGCAACGCGAAGAGACGCGTCTGATTATTGAAGAGCTGCTGGAAGACGGTAGCGATCCGGACGCGCTGTACACCATCGAACACCATTTCTCTGCGGACGACTTTGAAGCGCTGGAAAAAATGGCCGTGGAAGCCTTCAAGCTGGGTTACGAAGTGACCGAGCCGGAAGAGCTGGAAGTGGAAGAGGGCGACACCGTCATCTGCTGCGACATCCTGAGCGAAGGCGCGCTGAAGGCGGAGCTGATCGACGCGCAGGTAGAACAGCTGATGAACCTGGCCGAGAAGTTTGAAGTGGAGTACGACGGCTGGGGAACCTACTTCGAAGATCCAAACGGTGAAGACGGCGAAGAAGGCGACAACGAAGATTACGTCGACGAAGACGACGACGGCGTGCGTCACTAAGTGATTCAGGCGGTGGCGCGCGCC
>NZ_JADCLB010000035.1:0-188 GCF_014982245.1 Enterobacter cloacae complex sp. P6RS | reverse complement strand
GGCGCGCGCCACCGCTTTTTTCAAGGCAGAACCATGGATTACCCGCAGATACTCGCCCCCGTACTCAACTTCCTCCAGTGTCCGACCCCGCAAGCATGGATTGATAAAGCCCGAGACCCGTCGAACCTGCCGCTGCTGCTCACCGACCATATGGTGTGCGAGCTCAAGGCCGCCCAGACCGCGCTGCT
>NZ_JADCLB010000034.1:0-289 GCF_014982245.1 Enterobacter cloacae complex sp. P6RS | reverse complement strand
GGGCTGAGGGTTCCCCACAAATTAATGCTAGCACTGAACAATCCCCTCGCCCCTTTGGGGAGAGGGTTAGGGTGAGGGGAACATACGGCTGTGGTGGTCATTCCGTTCACTTTATGTTCCCTGCTACTCTGTAACGACATGACCGGTGAACGTGCCAGGGTGGCTCAGTCGCCACCACCCTGGCGACCCGGGCTCCCGGCGGTAAATCGCCGCTTCGCGGTGCCCTCGGCTTATTCCTTCCGGCTTATCGGGTACGGGCGGAGGTAACGTCCCTGTAAAGCCCGCCCTC
>NZ_JADCLB010000033.1:1849-4986 GCF_014982245.1 Enterobacter cloacae complex sp. P6RS | reverse complement strand
TTCACTTCTGAGTTCGGCATGGGGTCAGGTGGGACCACCGCGCTAAAGCCGCCAGGCAAATTCTGTTATCTGTATCAGGCTGAAAATCTGTCTCTCTCACCGCCAAAACAGCTTCGGCGTTGTAAGGTTAAGCCTCACGGTTCATTAGTACCGGTTAGCTCAACGCATCGCTGCGCTTACACACCCGGCCTATCAACGTCGTCGTCTTCAACGTTCCTTCAGGAGACTTATAGTCTCAGGGAGAACTCATCTCGGGGCAAGTTTCGTGCTTAGATGCTTTCAGCACTTATCTCTTCCGCATTTAGCTACCGGGCAGTGCCATTGGCATGACAACCCGAACACCAGTGATGCGTCCACTCCGGTCCTCTCGTACTAGGAGCAGCCCCCCTCAATTCTCCAGCGCCCACGGCAGATAGGGACCGAACTGTCTCACGACGTTCTAAACCCAGCTCGCGTACCACTTTAAATGGCGAACAGCCATACCCTTGGGACCTACTTCAGCCCCAGGATGTGATGAGCCGACATCGAGGTGCCAAACACCGCCGTCGATATGAACTCTTGGGCGGTATCAGCCTGTTATCCCCGGAGTACCTTTTATCCGTTGAGCGATGGCCCTTCCATTCAGAACCACCGGATCACTATGACCTGCTTTCGCACCTGCTCGAGCCGTCACTCTCGCAGTCAAGCTAGCTTATGCCATTGCACTAACCTCCTGATGTCCGACCAGGATTAGCTAACCTTCGTGCTCCTCCGTTACTCTTTGGGAGGAGACCGCCCCAGTCAAACTACCCACCAGACACTGTCCGCAACCCGGATCACGGGTCCACGTTAGAACACCAGCCATTAAAGGGTGGTATTTCAAGGACGGCTCCACGCAGACTGGCGTCCACGCTTCAAAGCCTCCCACCTATCCTACACATCAAGGACCAGTGTTCAGTGTCAAGCTATAGTAAAGGTTCACGGGGTCTTTCCGTCTTGCCGCGGGTACACTGCATCTTCACAGCGAGTTCAATTTCACTGAGTCTCGGGTGGAGACAGCCTGGCCATCATTACGCCATTCGTGCAGGTCGGAACTTACCCGACAAGGAATTTCGCTACCTTAGGACCGTTATAGTTACGGCCGCCGTTTACCGGGGCTTCGATCAAGAGCTTCGCGTTGCCGCTAACCCCATCAATTAACCTTCCGGCACCGGGCAGGCGTCACACCGTATACGTCCACTTTCGTGTTTGCACAGTGCTGTGTTTTTAATAAACAGTTGCAGCCAGCTGGTATCTTCGACTGATTTCAGCTCCGTCCGCAGGGACTTCACCTACATATCAGCGTGCCTTCTCCCGAAGTTACGGCACCATTTTGCCTAGTTCCTTCACCCGAGTTCTCTCAAGCGCCTTGGTATTCTCTACCTGACCACCTGTGTCGGTTTGGGGTACGATTTCGTGTTACCTGATGCTTAGAGGCTTTTCCTGGAAGCAGGGCATTTATCACTTCAGCACCGTAGTGCCTCGTCATCACGCCTCAGTGTTAAAGTGAACCGGATTTGCCTGGAACACACACCTACACGCTTAAACCGGGACAACCGTCGCCCGGCTGACATAGCCTTCTCCGTCCCCCCTTCGCAGTAACACCAAGTACAGGAATATTAACCTGTTTCCCATCGACTACGCCTTTCGGCCTCGCCTTAGGGGTCGACTCACCCTGCCCCGATTAACGTTGGACAGGAACCCTTGGTCTTCCGGCGAGCGGGCTTTTCACCCGCTTTATCGTTACTTATGTCAGCATTCGCACTTCTGATACCTCCAGCATGCCTCACAGCACACCTTCAACGGCTTACAGAACGCTCCCCTACCCAACAACACATAGTGTCGCTGCCGCAGCTTCGGTGCATGGTTTAGCCCCGTTACATCTTCCGCGCAGGCCGACTCGACCAGTGAGCTATTACGCTTTCTTTAAATGATGGCTGCTTCTAAGCCAACATCCTGGCTGTCTGTGCCTTCCCACATCGTTTCCCACTTAACCATGACTTTGGGACCTTAGCTGGCGGTCTGGGTTGTTTCCCTCTTCACGACGGACGTTAGCACCCGCCGTGTGTCTCCCGTGATAACATTCTTCGGTATTCGTAGTTTGCATCGGGTTGGTAAGCCGGGATGGCCCCCTAGCCGAAACAGTGCTCTACCCCCGAAGATGAGTTCACGAGGCGCTACCTAAATAGCTTTCGGGGAGAACCAGCTATCTCCCGGTTTGATTGGCCTTTCACCCCCAGCCACAGGTCATCCGCTAATTTTTCAACATTAGTCGGTTCGGTCCTCCAGTTAGTGTTACCCAACCTTCAACCTGCCCATGGCTAGATCACCGGGTTTCGGGTCTATACCCTGCAACTTAACGCCCAGTTAAGACTCGGTTTCCCTGCGGCTCCCCTATACGGTTAACCTTGCTACAGAATATAAGTCGCTGACCCATTATACAAAAGGTACGCAGTCACACCCGAAGGTGCTCCCACTGCTTGTACGTACACGGTTTCAGGTTCTTTTTCACTCCCCTCGCCGGGGTTCTTTTCGCCTTTCCCTCACGGTACTGGTTCACTATCGGTCAGTCAGGAGTATTTAGCCTTGGAGGATGGTCCCCCCATATTCAGACAGGATACCACGTGTCCCGCCCTACTCTTCGAGTTCACAACCTGTGCATTTTCGTGTACGGGACTGTCACCCTGTACCGTGCGACTTTCCAGACGCTTCCACTAACACACAAGCTGATTCAGACTCCGGGCTGCTCCCCGTTCGCTCGCCGCTACTGGGGGAATCTCGGTTGATTTCTTTTCCTCGGGGTACTTAGATGTTTCAGTTCCCCCGGTTCGCCTCGTTAACCTATGTATTCAGTTAACGATAGTGTGACGAATCACACTGGGTTTCCCCATTCGGACATCGACGGGTCAAGGGTTCATATCACCTCGCCGTCGCTTTTCGCAGATTAGCACGTCCTTCATCGCCTCTGACTGCCAGGGCATCCACCGTGTACGCTTAGTCGCTTAACCTCACAACCCGAAGATGTTTCACTTCTGATTGCGAAAATTTGAGAGACTCGAACACACCTTAAAGATGTGTCGTTTCAATTTTCAGCTTGATCCAGATTTTTAAAGAGCAAA
>NZ_JADCLB010000033.1:0-1727 GCF_014982245.1 Enterobacter cloacae complex sp. P6RS | reverse complement strand
AGACAATCTGTGTGAGCACTACAAAGGCAGGTTCTTTAAGGTAAGGAGGTGATCCAACCGCAGGTTCCCCTACGGTTACCTTGTTACGACTTCACCCCAGTCATGAATCACAAAGTGGTAAGCGCCCTCCCGAAGGTTAAGCTACCTACTTCTTTTGCAACCCACTCCCATGGTGTGACGGGCGGTGTGTACAAGGCCCGGGAACGTATTCACCGTGGCATTCTGATCCACGATTACTAGCGATTCCGACTTCATGGAGTCGAGTTGCAGACTCCAATCCGGACTACGACGCACTTTATGAGGTCCGCTTGCTCTCGCGAGGTCGCTTCTCTTTGTATGCGCCATTGTAGCACGTGTGTAGCCCTACTCGTAAGGGCCATGATGACTTGACGTCATCCCCACCTTCCTCCAGTTTATCACTGGCAGTCTCCTTTGAGTTCCCGGCCTAACCGCTGGCAACAAAGGATAAGGGTTGCGCTCGTTGCGGGACTTAACCCAACATTTCACAACACGAGCTGACGACAGCCATGCAGCACCTGTCTCAGAGTTCCCGAAGGCACCAAAGCATCTCTGCTAAGTTCTCTGGATGTCAAGAGTAGGTAAGGTTCTTCGCGTTGCATCGAATTAAACCACATGCTCCACCGCTTGTGCGGGCCCCCGTCAATTCATTTGAGTTTTAACCTTGCGGCCGTACTCCCCAGGCGGTCGACTTAACGCGTTAGCTCCGGAAGCCACGCCTCAAGGGCACAACCTCCAAGTCGACATCGTTTACGGCGTGGACTACCAGGGTATCTAATCCTGTTTGCTCCCCACGCTTTCGCACCTGAGCGTCAGTCTTTGTCCAGGGGGCCGCCTTCGCCACCGGTATTCCTCCAGATCTCTACGCATTTCACCGCTACACCTGGAATTCTACCCCCCTCTACAAGACTCTAGCCTGCCAGTTTCGAATGCAGTTCCCAGGTTGAGCCCGGGGATTTCACATCCGACTTGACAGACCGCCTGCGTGCGCTTTACGCCCAGTAATTCCGATTAACGCTTGCACCCTCCGTATTACCGCGGCTGCTGGCACGGAGTTAGCCGGTGCTTCTTCTGCGGGTAACGTCAATCGATGAGGTTATTAACCTCACCGCCTTCCTCCCCGCTGAAAGTACTTTACAACCCGAAGGCCTTCTTCATACACGCGGCATGGCTGCATCAGGCTTGCGCCCATTGTGCAATATTCCCCACTGCTGCCTCCCGTAGGAGTCTGGACCGTGTCTCAGTTCCAGTGTGGCTGGTCATCCTCTCAGACCAGCTAGGGATCGTCGCCTAGGTGAGCCGTTACCCCACCTACTAGCTAATCCCATCTGGGCACATCTGATGGCAAGAGGCCCGAAGGTCCCCCTCTTTGGTCTTGCGACGTTATGCGGTATTAGCTACCGTTTCCAGTAGTTATCCCCCTCCATCAGGCAGTTTCCCAGACATTACTCACCCGTCCGCCACTCGTCACCCGAGAGCAAGCTCTCTGTGCTACCGTTCGACTTGCATGTGTTAGGCCTGCCGCCAGCGTTCAATCTGAGCCATGATCAAACTCTTCAATTTAAGTTTGATGCTCGTGAATTAAACTTCGTAATGAATTACGTATGTTCACTCAGAGACTTGGTATTCATTTTTCGTCCGAAGACGTTAAGAATCCATGTCACTTTGAGTGCCCACACAGATTGTCTGATAAATTGTTAAAGAGCAGT
>NZ_JADCLB010000032.1:16650-89311 GCF_014982245.1 Enterobacter cloacae complex sp. P6RS | reverse complement strand
TAATAACAACCTCAAATAATGCCACCGGATCCTGCTTAGCTATTCAACTCCCAATAATATGAAATTAATCATTATCTGATGCGAATCATGCAAATGAAAACAAACTCGTTAATATCCATTTTCGCGTGAGCAATATCACATTACGGATTATTTAACTGCCTACTATAAATCACGAAATCAATTGAGCTTAGCCGCCATGTAATTAAACACACCACATGGCGCATGCCCTTTTTATTCTGAAAAACAGTTAAAGGAATAATTATGGAAAAGCATTACGTCGGTTCTGAAATTGGTCAATTGCGTAGCGTTATGCTGCACCGCCCTAATTTAAGTCTGAAGCGGTTAACGCCCTCAAACTGTCAGGAGCTGTTATTTGATGATGTACTGTCGGTTGAACGGGCGGGTGAGGAGCATGACATCTTCGCAAACACGTTGCGCGATCAGGGTGTGGAAGTCCTGCTGTTGACCGACCTGCTCACGCAAACGCTTGATATTGCAGAAGCGAAAGCCTGGCTTCTTGAAACACAAATTTCCGACTATCGCCTCGGGCCAACCTTTGCCGGCGACGTGCGCGGCTGGCTGGCGGATATGCCGCACCGCGAACTGGCGCGGCGATTAAGCGGGGGATTAACCTACGGCGAAATTCCGGCAGCCATTAAAAATATGGTAGTGGATACCCACACGGCGAATGATTTTATTATGAAGCCGCTGCCGAACCATTTATTTACCCGCGATACCTCCTGCTGGATTTATAACGGCGTGTCCATTAACCCGATGGCGAAACCCGCCCGCCAGCGTGAAACCAATAATCTGCGCGCGATATATCGCTGGCATCCGGCATTTGCCGACGGCGATTTTATTAAGTATTTCGGCGACGAGAATATTAATTACGACCACGCCACCTTAGAAGGCGGTGACGTACTGGTGATTGGCCGCGGGTCGGTATTGATCGGCATGTCCGAGCGCACGACGCCGCAGGGCGTGGAGTTCCTCGCCAACAGCCTGTTTAAACACCGTCAGGCCGAACGCGTTATTGCCGTTGAGCTGCCAAAACACCGCTCCTGCATGCACCTCGACACGGTGATGACCCACATCGACGTGGACACCTTCTCCGTCTATCCGGAAGTAGTGCGCAAAGACGCCCAGTGCTGGACGCTCACGCCGGACGGACGCGGCGGCCTGCTGCGCACGCAGGAAACCGACCTGCTGCACGCCATTGAGAAAGCCCTCGGCATTAACCAGGTCCGCCTGATCACCACCGGCGGCGACGCCTTTGAAGCCGAACGCGAGCAGTGGAACGACGCCAACAACGTTCTGACCATTCGCCCGGGCGTGGTGATTGGCTACGAACGCAACGTCTGGACCAACGAGAAGTACGACAAAGCGGGCATTACCGTGCTGCCGATCCCCGGCGACGAGCTGGGACGCGGTCGCGGCGGCGCGCGCTGCATGAGCTGCCCACTGGAACGCGACGGAATTTAAGGAGCCATCATGGAACGAAAACCCACTCTGGTTGTGGCTCTGGGCGGCAACGCGCTGCTCAAGCGCGGCGAGCCGCTGGAAGCGGATATCCAGCGCCAGAACATCGAGCAGGCCGCCCGCACCATCGCCGGATTAACAGAACAGTGGCGCGTGGTGCTGGTGCACGGCAACGGGCCGCAGGTCGGGCTGCTGGCGCTGCAGAACAGCGCCTACGACCAAGTGACGCCCTACCCGCTGGACGTTCTCGGCGCGGAAAGCCAGGGGATGATCGGCTACATGCTCCAGCAGGCGCTGAAAAACAATCTGCCGCAGCGTGAGGTGAGCGTCCTGCTCACCCAGGTGGAAGTGGACGCCGCCGATCCGGCCTTTAGCAACCCGACCAAGTACATCGGTCCGGTGTACAGCGAGGCCCAGGCGAAAGCGCTGGCCGCAGAAAAAGGCTGGACGTTCAGGGCCGACGGCACCTATTTCCGCCGCGTGGTGCCCTCTCCGCAGCCCAAACGCATCGTTGAGAGCGACGCCATCACGGCGCTGATCCAGCGTGACCACCTGGTGATCTGCAACGGCGGCGGCGGCGTGCCGGTAGTGGAAAACGCCAACGGCTATCGCGGCGTTGAGGCGGTGATCGACAAAGACCTCTCCGCCGCCCTGCTGGCGCGTCAGATCGAGGCCGACGCCCTGCTGATCCTCACCGATGCCGACGCGGTGTACCTCGACTGGGGCAAGCCGACCCAGCGCCCGCTGGCGCAGGTGACGCCGGAATTGCTTAAAGACATGCCGTTCGACGCCGGATCGATGGGGCCGAAAGTGGCCGCCTGCCGCGAATTTGTTGAGGCCTGCAACGGCATTGCCGGGATCGGCGCGCTGGCCGACGGCGCGGAGATCCTGGCGGGCGAGAAAGGCACGCTGATTCGTAACTGATCACTCATTTTAAAAAGGATTTACCCATGACCATCAACCTGAAAAACCGCAACTTCCTCAAACTGCTGGACTACACCCCGGCGGAAATTCAGTACCTGATCGACCTCGCCATCGAGCTGAAGGCGGCCAAAAAAGCCGGGCGCGAGAAGCAAACCCTGGTCGGGAAAAACATCGCCCTGATCTTTGAAAAAACCTCCACCCGCACCCGCTGCGCCTTCGAAGTGGGCGCGTTTGACCAGGGCGCGCAGGTTACCTACCTCGGCCCAAGCGGGTCGCAGATCGGCCATAAAGAGTCGATGAAAGACACCGCCCGCGTGCTGGGCCGCATGTATGACGGCATCGAATACCGCGGCTACGGCCAGGCCATCGTCGAGGAGCTCGGAGAATACGCGGGCGTGCCGGTGTGGAACGGCCTGACCGACGAGTTTCACCCAACGCAAATTCTCGCTGACCTGATGACCATGCTGGAGCACTCCCCGGGCAAAACCCTGCCGGAGTTAAGCTTTGCCTATCTCGGCGACGCGCGGAATAACATGGGCAACTCCCTGATGGTCGGCGCGGCCAAGATGGGGATGGATATCCGCCTCGTGGCACCGAAATCCTTCTGGCCGGAAGCCGGGCTGGTTGAGCAGTGCCGCGCCATCGCCAAAGAAACGGGCGCGCGCATCACCCTCACCGACGACGTGGAAGAAGGCGTGCAGGGCACCGATTTCCTCTACACCGACGTGTGGGTCTCCATGGGAGAGCCGAAGGAGGCGTGGGCCGAGCGCGTCAGCCTGATGAAGCCGTATCAAATCAACGCGGACGTCATGAAGGCCACCGGCAACCCGAACGTCAAGTTCATGCACTGCCTGCCCGCGTTCCACAACGAGCACACTAAAGTGGGCCGCGAGATCGAGATGGCGTACGGCCTGAAGGGGCTGGAGGTGACGGAAGAGGTCTTTGAATCACCGAACTCTATCGTCTTTGACGAAGCAGAAAACCGCATGCACACCATTAAGGCGGTCATGGTGGCGACACTCGGCGACTAATCACCGCCCGGCGCGCCGCGGGGTGCGCCGGGTTTCAGGAGAACATCATGGGCAAGTTCAAGTTTCCCTCCGCTTACACCATTCTCTTTTTTCTGATTGCCGTGGTTGCCGTGCTGACGTGGATTGTTCCGGCCGGGCAGTACCATATGGCGATGAACGAGGCGCTCGGCAAAGAGGTGCCGGTTGCCGGCACCTATGCGCACGTGGTATCGCATCCGCAGGGGCTGGTGTCGGTGCTGATGGCGCCGATTGCCGGACTGTACGATCCGGAATCCGGCCAGGCCGGGGCGATCGACGTTGCGCTGTTTATCCTGATCATCGGGGGATTTCTCGGGATCGTCACCAAAACCGGGGCAATTGACGCCGGGATCGAGCGCGTCACCACTAAGCTGCGCGGGCGCGAAGAGTGGATGATCCCGATCCTGATGGCGCTTTTTGCCGCAGGCGGCACGATTTACGGCATGGCCGAAGAGTCGCTGCCCTTCTATACCTTACTGGTGCCGGTGATGCTGGCGGCGCGGTTCGATCCGGTGGTTGCCGCGTCCACCGTGCTGCTCGGGGCGGGGATCGGCACGCTCGGGTCCACCATTAACCCGTTCGCGACGGTGATCGCCGCCAACGCCGCCGGGATCCCCTTCACCAACGGGATCATGCTGCGCATCGCGCTGCTGGTCATCGGCTGGATCATCTGCGTGGCGTGGGTGATGCGCTATGCCCGCAAGGTGCGCAAAGATCCGTCGCTGTCGATCGTGGCGGATAAACAGGAGGAGAACCTCGCCCACTTCCTCGGCAACAAGGGCGAGCAGTCGCTGGAATTTACCCCGGTGCGCAAACTCATCCTGGTGATTTTCGCCCTCGCCTTCGCGGTGATGATCTACGGCGTGGCGGTGCTGGGTTGGTGGATGGCGGAGATCTCGGCGGTGTTCCTCGCCAGCGCCATTATCGTTGGGCTTATCGCCCGCATGAGCGAAGAGGAGCTGACCTCAACCTTTATCAACGGCGCGCGAGATTTGCTGGGCGTCGCGCTGATTATCGGCATCGCGCGCGGTATCGTAGTGATTATGGATAAGGGCATGATTACCCACACCATTTTGCACAGCGCCGAGGGGATGGTCACCGGATTGTCGACGGTGGCGTTCATTAACGTGATGTACTGGCTGGAGGTGGTGCTGTCGTTTCTTGTGCCTTCTTCGTCCGGCCTGGCCGTTCTGACGATGCCGATCATGGCGCCCCTTGCCGATTTCGCTAACGTCAACCGCGACCTGGTGGTTACGGCTTACCAGTCGGCGTCCGGCATCGTTAACCTTATCACCCCCACCTCTGCCGTCGTGATGGGCGGGCTGGCTATCGCCCGCGTGCCCTACGTGCGCTATCTGAAATGGGTCGCGCCGCTGCTGGGGATTTTGACGGTGGTGATTATGGTGGCGTTAAGCCTGGGCGCGTTGTTGTGATTTGCCGGATGGCGCTGCGCTCATCCGGCCTACGGATCGGTGCGGTGCCACCGGTTATTTCGGGAACTGATATGGGAACTATGATGGATTACGAAGAGTACTCTCCCAAAGAGCAACTACAGCTAACGGTCTGCCAGCGTCTGATCGCGGAAAAGAGCTATCTCTCTCAGGAAGAGATCCGCCGCGACTTGCAGGAGCGGGGTTTTGAGACCATCAGCCAGTCCACCGTTTCACGTCTGCTCAAGTTGCTCGGCGTCATAAAAATTCGCAATGCCAAAGGGCTAAAGATTTATTCGCTGAATCCCCAGCTGCGCCCTGCCCCCGACGCCGCGCGTACCGTCTCCGAAATGGTGGTAAGCGTGGAGCACAATAGCGAATTTATCCTTATTCATACCGTTGCCGGATATGGCCGCGCGGTGGCGCGTATTCTGGATTATCACCAGTTACCGGAAATTTTAGGCGTGGTGGCGGGAAGCAGTATTGTCTGGGTCGCGCCCCGAGTGGTGAAGCGTACCGCGCTGGTGCATAAGCAAATTAATTATTTACTCAGAATGCATTAATATTCATAAAGAACCGTTTGCATTGAGTAAAGCGTGCATTAAATCGCTTGATCCCAAAAACGAGCTGCGTATAATGCCCGACAATTTGCCGGGAGGAAGCATGGTCAAGCGTGTACGACATAACGTCTTACCGCGTCTGAAATCAGACGCTGGCCTGCCGTTTTTCTTCCCGTTGCTAAACCTATTCCCAGAGCCCCTCATTTGAGGGGCTTTTTTTTGCCCGGCGTCAGGAGATAAACATGAATCCGCTTTATCAAAAACACATCATTTCCATAAACGACCTCAGCCGCGAAGAGCTGGAACTGGTTCTGGAAACCGCGGCAAAACTGAAGGCCAATCCGCAGCCAGAGCTGCTGAAGCACAAGGTGATCGCGAGCTGTTTCTTTGAAGCCTCGACGCGCACCCGCCTCTCCTTTGAAACCTCCATGCACCGCCTGGGCGCGAGCGTGGTGGGCTTCTCGGACAGCAGCAACACGTCGCTGGGCAAAAAAGGCGAAACCCTGGCGGATACCATTTCAGTGATCAGCACCTACGTGGACGCGATTGTGATGCGCCACCCGCAGGAGGGCGCGGCGCGTCTGGCCACCGAGTTTTCCGGCGGCATTCCGGTGTTGAACGCCGGTGACGGCGCCAACCAGCATCCGACGCAGACCCTGCTGGACCTGTTCACCATTCAGGAGACGCAGGGCACGCTTGAAAACCTGAACATCGCCATGGTCGGTGACCTGAAGTACGGCCGCACCGTCCACTCCCTGACCCAGGCGCTGGCGAAATTTAGCGGCAACCGCTTCTTCTTCATCGCCCCGGACGCGCTGGCGATGCCGCAGTACATCCTCGACATGCTGGACGAGAAAGGCATTACGTGGAGCCTGCACGCCAGCATCGAAGAGGTGGTGGGCAACGTGGATATTCTCTATATGACCCGCGTGCAGAAAGAGCGTCTGGATCCGTCCGAATACGCCAACGTGAAGGCGCAGTTCGTGCTGCGCGCCAGCGATCTCGACGGCGCACGCGACAACATGAAGGTGCTGCACCCGCTGCCGCGCATCGATGAGATTGCCACCGACGTGGATAAAACGCCGCACGCCTGGTACTTCCAGCAGGCCGGGAACGGCATCTTCGCTCGCCAGGCGTTACTGGCACTGGTTCTGAATCGCGAATTAGCTCTGTAAGGGGAGACGACCATGACACACGATAACAAACTCCAGGTTGAAGCCATCAAGCGTGGCACCGTGATTGACCACATCCCTGCGCAGGTGGGCTTTAAGCTGCTGACGCTGTTCAAACTGACCGAAACCGACCAGCGCATCACCATCGGGCTGAACCTGCCGTCCGGCGAAATGGGCCGTAAAGATCTGATCAAGATCGAGAACACCTTCCTGACCGACGAGCAGGTCAACCAGCTGTCGCTGTACGCGCCGGAGGCCACGGTTAACCGCATCGACGATTACGACGTGGTGGGCAAATCCCGCCCGAGCCTGCCGGAGCGTATCGAAAGCGTGCTGGTCTGCCCGAACAGCAACTGCATCAGCCACGCCGAGCCGGTTTCGTCCAGCTTTGCAGTGAAAAAGCGCGCCAATGACATCGCGCTCAAATGCAAATACTGCGAAAAAGAGTTTTCTCATTATGTGGTGCTGGCCAACTAATTGAGGTTGGTAATGAAATCCCGGCTGTTATAATGGCCGGGAACATTCTTAACGCTGTCATTCTGGAGAAAACATGAGCAAAGTACTCGCGACGGAAAATGCACCAGCCGCTATCGGCCCTTACGTTCAGGGCGTTGATCTGGGCAGCATGATCATCACCTCTGGCCAGATCCCGGTGAACCCGAAAACCGGCGAAGTACCGGCCGACGTGGCGGCCCAGGCGCGTCAGTCGCTGGAGAACGTGCAGGCGATCGTTGAATCTGCCGGCCTCAAAGTGGGCGATATCGTGAAAACCACCGTGTTCGTGAAAGATCTGAACGATTTCGCGACCGTTAACGCTACCTACGAAGCGTTCTTCACCGAGCATAACGCCACCTTCCCGGCGCGCTCCTGCGTGGAAGTGGCGCGTCTGCCAAAAGACGTGAAAATTGAAATTGAAGCGATCGCCGTACGTCGTTAATACATTTCAATAAACAGAAGGCAGCTCGGGCTGCCTTTTTTATTTCGGTTATTTTTACTCTCCGGGTAAAATGACACAGAGCCAGATCCATTATTAGACTCTCCCTCGCCTAGTAATATTCTCTAATAATGGATGAGTAATGAAACTTTCAAAAATTGCACTTGCCCTCGCAACAGTGACCGTTGCATCTTCGGCATTTGCTCACGGATATATTGAATCTCCTGCCAGCCGCGCCTATATGTGTAAGCTGGGTCAAAATATTGATTGCGGCTCCGTGCAGTATGAACCGCAGAGCGTAGAGAAAACCTCCGGCTTCCCGACCGGGGCAGAGCCAGCAGACGGACACCTCGCCAGCGCGGGTATCTCTCAATATTCACAGCTGGATAAGCAGAGCCTGAATGCGTGGACTAAAAACCCGATGACCGCGGGCCCGCATGAATTTGTCTGGCACCATACTGCGCCGCACAAAACCACCAACTGGCGTTATTACATTACCAAACAAAACTGGGATCCAAATAAACCGCTAACCCGCGATCAGTTTGAATTAACCCCGTTCTGTACAATTAACGGAAATAGCCAGGCGCCAGCCGTAACTAAATCCATGACCTGTAATGTTCCTGAACGCACAGGCTATCAGGTAATTTACGGCGTATGGGAAATTGCAGATACCACAAACAGCTTCTATCAGGCTATCGACGTTGATTTCGGGAATGGCGGCAACGTTACCCCGGACGAAACGCCTGCGGTTGTGTCCGAGTGGAGCAAAACCCTGAGCGGCCAGATTGCCGGTAATAACCTGAACGTGGGCGATAAAGTTATCGCACGCTTCTTCGACGCCCACGGCGAAGTGACTGCCATGCGCACCGAGATGACCATCGGCTCTGCTGAACAAGGCGACGCTAACCAGTGGTCCTACGATCTGGCGCAGAAGATCAACACCGCGCAGCACGACGTGCGCGTCGGCGTGAAGGATGAAGCCGGTGACATCAGCCCGGTTCACGGCGCCAACAGCGTCTTCGTGAAAGACGGCAGCACCTTACAGTCCGTTGCTATCTCTTATGAAGAGCAGAAAGCGCAGGTGAGCGAAACCATCGCCGTAACCGATCTGCAATACAGCAAAATCGAACATGGCAACGCGACCGTGACCTTCCACGTGAATACTCAGGGTGACGTGAATTTTGAAGCACACGTGATGAACCACCACGGTGCGGAAAAAGGCTACCTGAAGCAGGACATGAACAACAGCAATCAGGACGTCACCATGACCCTGACCGACGTGACAGCCGGCCACCACATGCTGAAATACTACGCGACCAATAAAGACGGCACCCTGTTCGCGCAGGACGTCCTGAACCTGATGCTGGAAGGCGATGCCGCTGCGGATAGCACCGGCCACCACGACTTTACCTTCCCGGACAATATCGCGTCGTACAAGGCAGGTACCGTGGTGCTTCAGCCTAAAGACGGTAAGACCTACGAATGTAAGCCATTCCCGTACAGCGGCTTCTGCGTGCAGTACAGCCCAACCGCAAACCAGTATGAGCCAGGTGTTGGCGCACACTGGAAAGAGGCGTGGGTTCTGAAGAACTGAGTGGCCTTTACGCCCGGCGGCGCTTCGTTTGCCGGGTCTACGCACCACGTAGGCCCGGCAAGCGCAGCGCCACCGGGCATGTGTGTTACTGATTTCGCGTGGCGCGTAGCAGCGTCTCCAGCGGATAGACCGCCGCAATCACCACCTCATCCTGCACCTTCGCCGCGCTGTCCAGCTCGCTCTGGATCGACGCGATCTCTTTGTCGTCCAGCGTCCCCTGACGCGCCACCAGATCCGTCAGCCTCAGGCCAATCGAGGCCAGCTTATCCACCTCCAGAATGACCGGCTTAATGGCCTTCAGCTGATAGCTGTTTTCGCTCAAGGCCAGCACGTCGCTGGTGTTGTTCTGCCAGCGGTTAAAGACGTGGCGCAGCGCCTCGGCGCTCTCCGTGTCTTCCGCGTCGCTCACCAGGCGGTCCGCCCACTTGTGCATCTGGCGCACGGTGGCGCTTTCGGCGTTCAACGCATCTGCAAGTCTGTTAAGCGGCTCAAACTGATGGTAGTTTCCGGCCTGGAACTTCAGGTGCTGGCGGGTGTAATACTGGGCCGGCTCGAGCGCCTGAGCGAGGATTTGCAGCGGTAGGGTGTCGGCATTGTTAGCGAGGCGCGTGAACTGCACCTGCTGCTGGGTATGCTGCTGCAGCCCGACGGACACCGTCGACCAGCTGTCCATCGCCTGCAGGCGGGTATACATGTTATCGACGTCGTTGACGTCCTGCGCGGACCACAGCCGCTCCGCCACCGCAAAGGCGCGTGGCCACAGGCGAATGTCCAGCACCGGCGCGACCACGTTTTCCGCCCACAGCGCGGCTTCGCCGCCGAGCAGGTTGGCCTGATTCGCCATGTCCGGCACGACCGGAGGGGTACCTTTCGGCACGTCGTCCAGACGCGCGCCGCTAATCGGGTAGCGGGTGTTTCCCACCAGGAAATAGCCGGTGAGTTTGTCGTTATCAACGTTGACCACCGGGCGCGTTTCACCCATCCAGGTGTCGACGGTAAAGGTCACCTGGTTGTCGTCGCGCCACTGAATGTTATTCACCGCCCGACGCGATTTCCCGGCAAAATCAATAAAACCGCGCCAGCCGGCGTCGCCTTTCACCAGCGTAAAGCTGCCTTCCACCGGCTTGCCCTTCAGGCGCGGCATGGAGAAAGCCCAGCTCTGGACGCTGTCGGTGTCCGCTATCACGTCCACGCCATTCAGCCCCTGCGGCACGATTTCGTTGCGGTAGTGATAGGCGGTGGACTGGGGCTGGTCGAGGTAGAAGCCGGTTGAGAGAATTCCCTTATAGCCGTTCTGCGCCACCTGCCCCAGCGCGTCCTGCCCCTGCCAGGACTGGATCAGAATGCTTTTCGGCAGATCGGGATGGTAGATCTCATCCCAGCCGACCATCTGCCGGTGGTGCTTCTCAAGGATCGTCTCCAGCTTGCGGTTGAAATACGCCTGCAGCGCGTGGCTGTCCGCCAGTTTGTTGTCGCGCATAAATCTCTGGATCGCCGCGTTTGCCTTCCACTGGCTGTCGTCCACCTCATCGCCGCCAATATGCAGATACGGATCGGGGAAGATCGCCGCCAGTTCGCTGACCATCGCGTCGGCAAAGGTGTAGGTCGCCTCTTTGGTGGGATCCAGCACCGGCTTCAGCACGCCCCAGTGGCGCTCCATGGCGTACGGCCCCGGCGCGCTCATCAGTTCCGGATAGGCGACGGCAATCGCCGAGGCGTGGCCCGGCATATCGATTTCCGGCACCACGCGTATGCCGCGTTCGGCAGCGTAACGCACAATCTCGCGCATCTGCTCAGGGGTGTAGAACAGCCCGTCGCTGGCAAGCTGGGTTAATTTTGGATAACGCTTCGAGGTAAAGCGCCAGCCCTGATCGTCAGTCAGATGCCAGTGCAGGACGTTGAGCTTGGCCGCGGCCATACCGTCGATCTGGCGCTTGATATCGGGTAACGGGATGAAATGACGCGCCGAATCGAGCAGCAGCCCGCGCCACGGGAAGCGCGGCGAATCTTCGATGGTAACCCACGGAATCGAAGTGTTTTCGGCACCGTTCTGCATCAGCTGGAGCAAGGTTTCCATTGCGCGCAATGCGCCAAAGCGGGTGTTAGCGGAGATGTTCACGCCGTTGGCATCCACCGTGAGTTTGTAGCTCTCATCGCTGTCCGGCAGCGGCTGCGGCTTCACCTTTTTAGCGATGGCGATACGGATGGTCGGCTTGTCAGGTTTTTCGGCCTGTGGCTGTAGCGTCCAGCCGGTTTGCAGCGCAATGCGCTGGCGCAGGCGGTTGACCGCGTCCCCCAGATCGTCGCCGCTGACGCTCACGGAGAGTTGATTGTTAAGCACCAGCGCGCCCTGCGTCGTCGGGCGTTCAACCTTCGCAGGCCAGGGCATCAGGGGAAGGTCGCCTGCCGGCGCGGCAAAAGCGGAGGCGCCGAGCATAAGCCCGGCGGTTAAGAGACTGTACCGTAACATGAATGTTCCTTATCTGACGGGCCAAATACAGGCAAAACATTCTGTTAACATGCGTACAAATTGTCGTCAAGCGAATGCGCCGACGGAGATCACAGGTTGTTGAATTTGGGAGGAAAGCCAGATGCCGGGTGGCGGCTTCGCCTTACCCGGCCTACGTTTGGATTGTGGCAAAATGAGCTTACTGCCACCCATATCGACGCGCATAGAACCCTTTCACCATCTGCGTCAGCACCATGTAGCCCGCGAGGATCGCCACCAACCATGGGAAGTAGCTCAGCGGCAGCGCCTGTAGCTGCAGGTAACCTGCCAGCGGCGAGAACGGCAGCGCGATGCCGAGCGCCATCACAATGCCCGTCATCACAATCAGCGGCCACGCGGCACGGCTCTGGATAAACGGAATGCGGCGGGTGCGGATCATGTGCACAATCAGCGTCTGGGACAGCAGCCCTACCACGAACCAGCCGGACTGGAACAGCGTCTGGTGTTCCGGGGTGTTGGCGTGGAACACAAACCACATCAGGCAGAAGGTCAGAATGTCGAAGATGGAGCTGATCGGCCCAAAGAACAGCATAAAGCGGCCCAGATCGGCGGGGTTCCAGCGCTGCGGCTTCTGGATCTGCTCGTCGTCCACGTTATCAAACGGGATCGCTACCTGAGAGACATCGTACATCAGGTTCTGGATCAGCAGGTGCAGCGGCAGCATCGGCAGGAACGGCAGAAACGCGCTCGCCACCAGCACGCTGAAGACGTTACCGAAGTTGGAGCTGGCGGTCATTTTGATGTACTTGAGCATGTTGGCGAAGGTGCGGCGCCCTTCAATGACGCCCTCCTCCAGCACCATCAGGCTTTTTTCCAGCAGGATGATATCCGCTGCCTCGCGGGCGATATCCACGGCGCCGTCCACGGAGATGCCAATGTCCGCCGCACGCAGCGCGGGCGCATCGTTGATGCCGTCGCCCATAAAGCCCACCACGTGCCCTTCACGACGCAGCAGCGTCACAATGCGCTCTTTGTGCATCGGCGTCAGGCGGGCAAACAGCGTCGTGCGCTGGGCAAGCTGCGCCAGTTCGTCGTCGGTGAGGTGCTCAATGTCGCTCCCCACCACCACGTCGCCCGCGTCCAGCCCCACTTCGTGACACACTTTGGCCGCCACCAGCTCGCTGTCGCCGGTGAGAATTTTGACGGTGATGCCGCTCGCCTTCAGCGCCTTCAGCGCCGGTGCGGTGGTCTCTTTCGGCGGATCGAGGAATGCGATGTAACCCTCGAGGATCAAATCGGATTCGTCGATACGCTGATAGTCCCCCTCCCGCGCGGGCAGGAATTTGCTCGCCACCGCCACCACGCGCAGCCCCTGACGGTTCAGGTTGTCGGTGACGCGCTTGATGCGGCGCAGCATGGTGTCGTCCAGCGGCACGATCTCCCCGTTATGGCGCACCTGCGTGGAGACGTTCAGGATCTCCTGCAGCGCGCCTTTGCAGATCAGCTGGTGCACGTCCGGCTGCTCGCTGACCACCACCGACATGCGGCGGCGCTCGAAGTCGAACGGGATTTCGTCCACCTTCTGCCAGCGGCCGGAGAGCGTACGGGCGGCCTCCTCGTCCACGCCTTCCAGCACCGCCACGTCGAGCAGGTTTTTCAGCCCGGTCTGGTAGTGGCTGTTCAGCCACGCGCTGTGGAGCACGCGCTCGCTGGTTTTACCGGCGATGTCGGTGTGGTTCTCCAGCACGATTTTATCCTGCGTCAGGGTGCCGGTTTTATCGGTGCAGAGAATGTCCATTGCGCCAAAGTTCTGGATGGCGTCGAGGTGTTTGACGATCACCTTTTGTTTAGAGAGTTTGACCGCCCCGCGCGCCAGCGTGGAGGTAACAATCATCGGCAGCATTTCCGGCGTCAGGCCGACGGCCACGGAGAGCGCAAACAGCGCCGCCTCCCACCAGTCGCCCTTGGTGTAGCCGTTGATCAGCAGCACGATTGGCGTCATAACCATCATAAAGCGGATCAGCAGCATGCTGACGCGGCCAATGCCTTTCTGGAACGCATTCGGCTCGCTCTCCTGCTCGCTGACGCGCCCGGCCAGCTGCCCAAACCAGGTGTTGCCGCCGGTGGCGGTGACAATTGCCTGCGCCGTGCCGCTGACCACCGTGGTGCCCATAAAGCACAGGGTGTCGCACTCGAGCGGGTTCATCTGCTGCGGGTCGCGGGTCCGTGCGACCTTCTCCACGGGCAGGGATTCACCGGTCAATGAGGCCTGCGCCACGAACAGATCCCGCGCCTGGATGATGCGTAAATCCGCCGGGATCATGTCTCCCGCCGCCAGCTTCACCAGGTCGCCCGGCACCAGCTGGTCAATGGGCAGCTCAACCCAGGCGTTTTCGCCGAGGTCGTTAATCACGCGCGAGACGGTCGCGGTGTTGCTGACCATCGCCTTCAGGGCGTCCGCCGCTTTGGTGGAGCGGGCTTCCTGAATGAAGTTCAGCAGCGTGGAGATACCCACCATCAGGGCAATCACGCCCGCGGCAAAGAGATCTTCCGTCGCGTAAGAGATAATGCCGAGTACGGTCAGCAGCAGGTTGAACGGGTTGCGGTAGCAGAGCCACAGGTGCACCCACCACGGAGAGGGCTTCTGCGCCGGGATCTGGTTATCGCCGTGCACGGCGCGGATTTTTTCCACTTCAGACGCGTTCAGCCCTTCCGGATGGCCGCCAAAGGCGCGCCAGACTTCGTTTTCATCCATCGCCGCCACGTTCAGGCAGCGTTCGGTCAGGGACGCCGGGATCGCCGCTCCCGCCATGTTTTTGGCATTGGGCAGCGGATCGCGCTGAACAAGACGGTGTGGCAGATGGCGGCTCAGCAGCGCCTGCAGCTGCCGGGTGATATTTTTAAACATAGACATTCCTCCGCATCCGCCAGGCGGACGCAGCATTCCCTTCAGGCGTGGCAAAGCCGTACCTGTCAGGCACTCAATTTTTCAAGCAGGAACGTTTGGGACGTTGCTGCCTCACATTACCGGTGAGACAGCAAAAGCTGGCTTACCGGAAAGAACAAATTCTCCCGTTCAGGAGAGGTGCGGGATCGGGATCCATAAAGCCTCCGGTAAGTAAAAAAACAGGGTGTCGCCGCGCAGTATAAAGATTTAAGCGTACCCTTTGTGACGATTCGGGCGGTATTATACGCGCCTGCAAATAAACAGTACGTAAACCAGACTTTGCCCATAGCGAAATCGCGCTATAGCATTAGGCTCAATTGACCATTTTGTCGTTGTTACAGGGAAAACAGCATGCAGAACCGCCTTACAATTAAAGACATCGCGCGTTTAAGCGGCGTGGGGAAATCAACCGTCTCACGCGTGCTGAACAACGAAAGCGGCGTCAGCGAACGCACCCGCGAGCGCGTTGAGGCGGTCATGAATCAGCACGGTTTTTCCCCTTCCCGCTCCGCGCGCGCCATGCGCGGGCAGAGCGATAAAGTGGTTGCGATCATCGTTTCGCGTCTGGATTCCCTCTCCGAAAACCTCGCCGTTCAGACCATGCTGCCTGCCTTCTACGAGCAGGGCTATGACCCGATCATGATGGAGAGCCAGTTCTCGCCACAGCTGGTGGAAGAACATCTCGGCATGCTCCAGCGCCGTAACATTGACGGCGTGGTGCTGTTTGGTTTTACCGGCATTGACGAGGAGATGCTGAAACACTGGCAGCCGTCTCTGGTGCTGCTGGCGCGCGATGCCCACGGTTTTGCCTCCGTCTGTTATGACGATGAGGGGGCGATTATCACCCTGATGCAGCGCCTGTACGAAGAAGGCCACCGCCACATCAGCTATCTGGGCGTGCCGCACGCGGACGTTACCACCGGCAAGCGCCGCCACGAGGCCTATCTGGCCTTTTGCAAAAAGCACAATCTTCCTGCCGTGGCCTCCCTGCCGGGGCTGGGCATGAAGCAGGGCTACGAGCAGGTCGCCAGCGTCCTGACGCCGCAGACCACCGCGCTGGTGTGCGCCACGGACACCCTTGCGCTGGGTGCCAGCAAGTATCTGCAGGAGCAGTGCATTGATAACCTGCAGGTGGCGAGCGTCGGCAGCACGCCGCTGATGAAGTTCCTGCACCCTGAAATTATCACCGTCGATCCGGGCTACGCCGAGTCCGGCAGACAGGCCGCCGCGCAGCTGATCGAGCAGATCAACGGGCGGAGCGAGCCGCGCCAGATCGTTATTCCTGCCCGTCTCTCATAACCCCCCTGAATCGTTTATTGTGATCTTCGCCCGATTTCGGGAACGTTCCCATTTTCGCCGTCACGCTGAAGGAGTAGGCTTGCGCTCAGGTCATTACCCCCCTCAACATCTGTCATGAGGTTTCATGATGAGTAAAGTCAAACAAGCAGATATCGATCGGCTGATCGTCCTGGTCGGCGGCCGCGAAAACATCGCCACCGTCAGCCATTGCATTACCCGCCTGCGCTTCGTGCTGAACGATCCGGCCAAGGCCAACCCGAAGGCGATTGAAGAGCTTTCCATGGTGAAAGGTTGCTTCACCAACGCCGGACAGTTCCAGGTGGTGATTGGTACCGAAGTGGGCGATTACTATCAGGCTCTGCTGGCGACCACCGGACACTCTTCTGCCGATAAAGAGCAGGCGAAGAAGGCGGCGCGCCAGAATATGAAGTGGCACGAGCAGCTGATTTCCCACTTTGCAGAAATCTTCTTCCCGCTGCTGCCGGCGCTGATCAGCGGGGGCTTAATTTTGGGCTTCCGTAACGTCATCGGCGATGTGCCGATGAGCGACGGTAAAACCCTGGCGCAGATGTACCCGGCGCTGCAAAGCATCTATGACTTCCTGTGGCTGATTGGCGAAGCGATCTTCTTCTACCTGCCGGTCGGGATCTGCTGGTCCGCGGTGCGCAAGATGGGCGGTACGCCAATTCTCGGTATCGTACTGGGCGTCACGCTGGTCTCTCCGCAGTTAATGAACGCTTACTTACTTGGTCAGCAGGTGCCTGAGGTATGGAACTTCGGCCTGTTTACCATCGCCAAGGTGGGCTATCAGGCGCAGGTCATTCCGGCCCTGCTGGCGGGTCTGGCGCTGGGCTTTATTGAGACGCGTCTGAAGCGCATCGTGCCGGATTACCTCTACCTGGTGGTGGTGCCGGTCTGCTCGCTGATCCTGGCCGTCTTCCTGGCGCACGCTTTTATCGGTCCGTTTGGCCGCATGATCGGCGACGGCGTGGCCTTCGCGGTGCGTCATCTGATGACCGGCAGCTTCGCGCCAATCGGTGCCGCGCTGTTTGGCTTCCTGTATGCCCCGCTGGTGATCACCGGCGTGCACCAGACCACGCTGGCCATCGATATGCAGATGATCCAGAGCCTCGGCGGTACCCCGGTCTGGCCGATTATCGCCCTCTCTAACATCGCACAGGCCTCTGCGGTGACCGGCATCATTATCGTTAGCCGTAAGCACAACGAGCGTGAGATCTCCGTTCCGGCGGCCATCTCCGCCTATCTCGGCGTCACCGAACCGGCGATGTACGGCATCAACCTGAAGTACCGCTTCCCGATGCTCTGCGCGATGATCGGCTCTGGCCTGGCGGGCCTGCTGTGCGGCCTGAACGGCGTGATGGCGAACGGGATTGGCGTCGGCGGCCTGCCGGGGATCCTCTCCATCCAGCCTACTTTCTGGCAGGTGTTTGCCCTGGCCATGGCGGTGGCGATTATCGTCCCCATGGCGCTCACCACCGTGGTTTACCAGCGTAAGTTCCGTCAGGGCACGCTGCAGATTGTTTAACTTCATCTTTCGGGGCGCAATTGCGCCCCTTCGCATTTGCAGGAACGCACTATGAATACCCTTCCTCACTGGTGGCAGAACGGCGTCATCTACCAGATTTACCCAAAGAGTTTTCAGGACACCACCGGCAGCGGCACCGGCGATCTGCGCGGCGTGACGCAGCGGCTGGATTACCTGAAAACCCTCGGCATCGACGCCATCTGGCTGACGCCGTTTTATATTTCCCCGCAGGTGGATAACGGCTACGACGTGGCGAATTACACCGCCATCGACCCGTCCTTTGGCACGCTGGATGACTTTGACGAGCTGGTTGCCGAAGCGCACGAACGCGGCATTCGCATCGTGCTGGATATGGTGTTTAACCATACCTCCACGCAGCACGCCTGGTTCCGCGAGTCGCTGAACAAAGCGAGCCCGTACCGCCAGTTCTACATCTGGCGCGACGGCACGCCGGAGCAGCTCCCCAACAACTGGCGCTCCAAGTTTGGCGGCAACGCCTGGCGCTGGCACGCCGAGAGCGAGCAGTATTATCTTCACCTTTTCGCGCCCGAGCAGGCGGATCTCAACTGGGAAAACCCGGCGGTGCGCGCCGAGCTGAAAAAGGTATGCGAGTTCTGGGCCGATCGCGGCGTGGACGGCTTGCGTCTGGACGTGATTAACCTCATCTCTAAAGATCAAGATTTCCCGGACGACACCATTGGCGACGGTCGCCGCTTCTACACTGACGGCCCGCGCATCCACGAATATCTCCAGGAGATGAGCCGCGACGTCTTCACCCCGCGCAACCTGATGACGGTGGGCGAGATGTCGTCAACCTCGCTGGAGAACTGCCAGCAATACGCGTCGCTCGACGGGCGCGAGCTGTCGATGACCTTTAACTTCCACCACCTGAAGGTGGACTACCCCGGCGGCGAAAAGTGGACGAAGGCAAAGCCGGACTTTGTGGCGCTGAAAACCCTCTTCCGCCACTGGCAGCAGGGCATGCACAACAAAGCCTGGAACGCGCTGTTCTGGTGTAACCACGACCAGCCGCGCATCGTGTCGCGCTTTGGCGACGAAGGGGAATACCGCGTTCACGCTGCAAAGATGCTCGGCATGGTGCTGCACGGCATGCAGGGCACGCCGTATATCTACCAGGGTGAAGAGCTGGGCATGACCAACCCGCACTTCAGCCGCATCACCGACTACCGCGACGTGGAAAGCCTGAACATGTTCGCCGAACTGCGGGCCAATGGCCGTGAGCCGGATGAATTACTGGCGATTCTGGCGAGTAAATCCCGCGATAACGGCCGAACCCCAATGCAGTGGGACGCGTCGCACAATGCGGGCTTTACCGAGGGCGAGCCGTGGATTGGGGTCTGCGATAACTATGAAACCGTGAATGCCCGTACGGCGCTGGACGACCCGGATTCAATGTTCTACACCTATCAATCGCTGATTCGTCTGCGCAAAACCCTCCCGGTGCTGACGTGGGGAGATTATGAAGATCTCCTGCCGGAACACCCTTCCCTGTGGTGCTATCGCCGCCAGTGGCAGGGCCAGACGCTGATGGTGGTGGCAAACCTGAGCCGAGAGCGCCAGCAGTGGCAGCCGGACCCGGTACAGGGCGCATGGCAGGTCGCACTCAGCAACTATGAGGACGTCCCCTCTCGTCCCGATACGCTGCAATTGCGCCCGTTTGAAGCCATCTGGTGGGTGCAGGAATAAACGTCAGGAGATACAGCATGCTGTATCTCCTTTTTTTATGTTTAGCGATACGCTAAATGTACGACGATAACTTTTACATCACGGCGTACCGAAAATAAAAATAGTCCTGCCAATTAAATAACCTCGGCAGGACATGATGAACAAGACAATTATTAAAGTAACGTGTATTAGCGCATTATTATTGAGCACACAGGGATGGTGCGGAAATACGTCCGTCGACCTTCGCTTTGGCCATAATACGCGCTCTGACGTAAATGATTCTCGTATTAAGGTTATGCATCAGGCGGATAACGGTTTTTACTTCTCCGTTGAAGCCGCACAAAACCATAACGACACCTTTTTTGGTGATACCGACCGAAATAATCCCGATGACAAAGGATTAACAGAGGCGGCACAGGAGATTGAAACGCGCTGGCGCTTCAATCTGGGCAATGGCTTTGCCGTTGCGCCTGGCATGGTGACGGTTTTCACCCCCAGTAATACCCACTATCGCCCCTTCATTCAGGGCTGGAAAGCGTTTGATAACGGTCTGAACCTCTCTGCCCGTTACCGTTATAACACCATCAATGACGCGCACAGCGACAAAGAACTCGACGGCAGCGGCTATACCCGCCGTCAGTCACACCAGTTCGACATTTGGTTCGCGTACAATATTGGCAAATTCGGTATGTCCTACAACCCGCGCTTCCGCTGGCAGGATAATGTCGATCAGGGAACCGGGGATGATACCTACTGGGAGCATACCGTTGCGTTCAACTACCAGCTCGACGATGGCTGGACGCCTTACGTCGAGCTGGTGTCACTGGATAAAACCTATATCAACAATGACGGCAACCATGAAAATGATTATGCCGTACGTCTGGGGATAGTGAAGCAGCTCTGACGGCCTGACTACACCGTATCGTGCTGCAGCAGCCTGCAGCCGATACGGTCCACGGCGCTTAACAGTTCAAGCTGGCCCTCCCGCTGATACAGCGATACCGCGTTAATGTCGATCGATAACGGCCAACATAGCGTTGAGATCGACGCCAGCGTCGCCCCCTGACGGGTAATTGCAATAATCTTTAAGCCCTTGCGCAGCGCGTTTCGCGCCATTTCTATCAGCGACTGTGTCTCCCCGGATTTGCTGATCAGCACCAGCGTCCCCTTCGATACCCGTGTCAGCTGGTGCATGTCATTCAAAATAAGATGCGGCAGGCTCGCCAGCGATAAAAAGCGCGACAGGTAGTTGAGGCTGGTAAGCGAGGCGCCGCGTGCGTACAGATAGATATGGCTGGAATGGATGAGCAGCCTGGACACCTCCGCCACAATGTCGTCCGCCTGCGGACCCGCGTCGGGCACTGCAGGCGCCGGGGTAAAATGATCGCGTAAAAAACGATACCGAAGCTCGGTATAGCTTTTATACCCCATTTTTTTACACACACGATTAACGGATGTTGTCGTTGTAAAGGTATCACGGGCAATCTCTTTTGCCGAAATATTAGAAATATTACACGCGTGATGCTGAATGTATTCAAATATCAAGCGTTCACTTCCCTGGAATGAATTCATATATTACACCCTGTTTAATCCCGGCATGATATTAACACAACAGAAAAATAGTCTCTGGAAGGCGCTTCACACATTGCATTTACGCGTATCACGATACGTAATTAGTATTAGCAAACGTTAAAAACTGTTTTAGGTTCTCTTTATACTTTCCCTGTTTTCACATCCAGGGAATTATGACAATGACGAAACAGAAAGTTGTCGCGGTAACGGCGTGCCCGACGGGCATTGCACATACCTTTATGGCGGCGAATAAAATTATTGCATGGGCTAAAGAGCACAATATTGAGGTTAAGGTCGAAACGCAGGGCAGCGACGGCGTTAAAAACCGCTTAACGAAGCAGGATATCGCCTCCGCCACGGCCATTATTCTGGCAACCGACGTCCCCATTCAGGATGCCGAGCGCTTTGAAAACATTCCCCACCTTCAAACCCGCACGCAAGAGCTGATCAAGCATACCGATCGCTATCTGCGTCAGGCGCTTGCCATGGAAAAAAACGTCACGACTGTCGTACATGAAGACGAACTCCAGCCTTCGGCTTACCAGATTTTTATCGGCCATATCATGGCGGCCATCAGCTATATGCTGCCGGTGGTGGTCATGGGCGGGCTGATGATGGCAACGGCCAAAATTACCGGCCAGTTTATTAACATCGACCATTCGCCGTTCAGCGTGCTGGATAAAGTGGGCTTTATGACCATTAAGTTCATGTATCCGGTTTTCGCCATGTATCTGGCGTTTTCCATTGCCGGCAAACCGGCGCTGATCCCCGGACTTATCGGCGGCATCATGTCAGACGAGGTCTACAAGCGCTTCTTTGATATCGAAGGCTTTATGCCGTCCGGCTTTTTCGGCGCGATCGGCATTGGCTTTTTTGTGGGCTATCTGGTGCGCTGGCTGAATGATTCCATTCACGTCCGCCAACAGCTCACCACCATCAAGACCATGCTGGTCGTCCCGCTCATCACCGGCATTACGCTGGTGATGGTCATGGAATATTTGATTAACCCGATTTTCGGCTCGCTTAACCAGCTGATGGTGGTCTTTTTTACCTCGGCAGGTGACACCGGGCGCGGATTCTATTCCGCGATGATCGCCGCAGGCACCGCGTTCGACCTGGGCGGCCCGGTCAACAAGGCGGCAGGCTCAGTCGCGCTCGGCCTGAATGGCATGAGCGAAACGTTTGATCTCACCGCCCGCGAACTCTCCATCGTGATCCCCTCTATTGGCGTCGGCTTTGCCGCGTTCCTCAACGGCCGCTTTGGACTACCGGATGCTTTTAGCCGGGAAGAGAAAACCGTTGGCAGCACCTCGTTGCTGCTTGGCGTGATTGGGATCTCCGAAGGCGCGATCCCGTTCATCCTGAAAAACCCACGTCTGATCCCGGTGTTCATGACCGGTGCCGTTGCCGGCGCGCTGGTCGCCATTGCACTCGGCGTGAAGCAGACGCTGCCGCTGCCGGCCATCTGGGGCTGGCCGCTGGCAACCAACGTGGCGGGCTACCTGGCGAGCGTCTTTATTGGCGCACTGATTTGCGCCCTGGGCGTGCTTTACGTCAGCCCAAAGAACGCCAGCTAAGGGGAAGGTCATGAATCAGATCCACGTCATTGCCCATACGCACTGGGATCAGGAGTGGTATTTCACCCGTCAGGACAGCATGGTGCTGGCATCATATAACTTTGCGGACGTCATCGACACGCTGGAGCAGGACCCGGCTTACAGCTGCTATCACCTTGATGGACAGATGGCGGTGGTAGAAGACTTTCTCGCTATCAATCCCGAGTATCGCACCAGGCTGGAGACGCTGGTCAGAGAGAAAAGGATTTTTGTGGGGCCGTGGTATACCCAGACGGACACCTACAACGTGCATGGCGAATCCATTATCCGCAACCTCAAATACGGCATCTTCTCTGCCCGTAAGCTGGGGCACGCCATGCAGGTTGGGTATCTTCCGGATACCTTCGGCCACAATGCGCAGATGCCCACGATTTTGCAGGGCTGCAATATCGACAACATCGTCTTCTGGCGCGGCATCGATCACGACGGACAGGCGAAAAGCAGCCAGTTCCTCTGGCGCGCGCCGTCAGGGGCGACCGTTATCGCCTGCGCGATGGCGCTCGGTTATGGCGCGGCTAAAAACATCTCTTCAGACGCGAGCCATTTGCAGGGAAAAATCTTCCCGATGGTCAATCTCCTGCGCTCGCGGGCCGGAATAAATGACCTGCTGCTGCCCTGCGGCGGCGATCAGGTCAGCATCGACCCGGCGCTGCCGAAAATCCTGCAGGTCGCCAGCGCACGCTCCCCGGATGAGGACCGGTACGTCATCAGTTCGCTGGAGCGCTACGTCGACATTCTGCGCGCGCAGCGTGAGCAGTTTGAATTCTGGGAAGGAGAGCTGAAATCGCCGCGCTACACCCGCATCCATAAAACGATCGGCTCCGTGCGCTACGACATTAAAAAGAAAAATGATGCAGTTGAGCAGTTCATCCTGCGGCAGCTGGAGCCGACAATCGCCATGGCGCGTCATCAGGGGCTGCCGGTCAACCTCTCGGTGGTCGATACGCTCTGGAAGAAGCTGTTGCGAAGCCATGCTCATGACTCCATCGGCGGCTGTAACAGCGATGCCACCAACCGCGATATTCTGCATCGACTGGAGCAAACCGAACAGCTGTGCCACAGCCTGTGGAATCTGGTGGTGAAAACCCTGGCCGCCGCCTGCGCTCGGGAAGGCGATCTGCTGATTTTTAACCCGCTGGGCACGCAAACGCAGCGCGTGGTGAAAACCACTCTCTATAGCCGCGCTGAAAATATCGCCCTGATGTATCAGGGGCAGGCCATCCCCTTCGACGTCCTGAAAAGAGACGTTTTGCCCGGCGGAACGGCGATCTCCCTTAACGCCGAAGGCGAGTGTGAAACGCCCCTTCCCCCTTATTACCGCTGGCACGTTGCTGTGAAAACACCGGTTCTGCCGCCGGTCGGCTATCTCAGCGTTAACGTTGAAGATGACCCGGCGCCTTTCCGGCAGCCTGAACAGACAACGGGCAGCGAGATAGAGAATGCACATTATCGATTAACGCTGGACGACGGAACGCTAACCCTGCACGACAAACGCAGCGGCAGATGCATCCCCTCGTTCTTTACCCTTGAAGACTGTGCGGATGCGGGCGACAGCTACGATTTCTCACCGCTTGCGGGCGATACGCCGACGCGATGCGACCATTTCACGCTCGTCGGCTGCCTGAAAACGCCGCTTGTCGAAAAGCTGATCGTTGAAGCCACCCTGTTTCTTCCGCCAGATCTCGCCGGACGCCAGGATACTGCCCGAACGCCGTTATCCATTCGTCTGGAGTGCACATTACGCGAAGACGATCCGAACCTGTACGTCGAGGCTTCGCTGGAAAACAGCCACTGCGATCACCGGCTACGTTTACTGATCGGCAGCGATATTCGCACCCGTCATGCTATCGCCTCCCAGCCCTTCGCGATAATCCAGCGCGATACGGGGTGTGAGAGTGGAAACTGGCAGGAGCGCTATCGCGAGATGCCCGTGGATATCGAAACCACCGAAGGCATTATCGCTGTCGCTGAAGCGGGCAAAGCGCTGGTGGTGAATAGCCGCGGTATGAAGGAATTTCAGATTATCGGCCGCGAACCCGCGACGATTGCCCTGACGTTGTTTAAAGCAACGGGCGTGCTCGGGCGCAACGATCTCGACTGGCGACCGGGCCGTGCGTCCGGCATTAATAATACGGTGGTTAAGACCCCCGACGCCCAGTTACTGAAACCGCTGCACTTTTCATTTACCGTCGCGCTGGCCGACAGCGCCGATCATCTCACGCTTCGCCAGCTGGAAAACCAGGCTGCGGGACAGCCTTTCACCTACCAACGGCAATCGTTACACACGCTCGATCACCGTCTTGAGCGCTTTGCGTTGCGTCTGCCCGACCACAGGCTTCCGGCACAATTCTCATTATTGACCCTGCCGGAGCCGCTAGTCCTTTCTGCCCTGCCCCATGCGCAACGGTCGAATGGCACCGTCGTCCGGGTGTTTAACGCCGGGACGCAGCCGGTTCCCGTCCCGGAAAGTCTGGCGGGGCTACGTCAGATCAACTATCTGGAAGAGCCTGTGCCGCCGGTAACGGCAATCCCCCCTTTCGCAACCTGCGATTTTTTGATGGAGGCTTAATATGAACTTGCTTGCATTGACGCACCCCGATCTGGTTTTTATCAACCCGCCGCACCGTACGCCTGAAGCGCTGATCCGCTGGCTCGCTGAACCGCTCGCCAGGCGAAAAATCATCTGCGATGAAGAAACATTCATCCAGAGCGTGTTACAGCGCGAAAGCGAAGGCCCTACCGCGCTGGGTGAAGCGCTCGCCGTTCCGCACGGTAAAACCGAGGCGGTGCAGCAGGCGGCGTTTTGTCTGGCACTCTTTGACGACCCGATACGCTGGCCGGGGCTGGACGGTGATGAAGAGGTCAGAATGGTTTTCCTGCTCGCCATTCCGCCCGCGGAAGCAGGCAGTACCCATATGCAACTGCTGACGACGCTGACCAGTTTATTGACAGAAGATCGAGTGCGCGCGCAGCTTCTGGCGGCGCGCACCCGGGAAGAGGCGATGTCCGCCCTGAGTGCTGAAGAACCTCAAAAACAGGATGCGCCCCCTGACCGCTCCCTTCTCATTCCGGTGATACTGGGCAGTATCGCTACCGCAGCCTTTTTACAGGCAGCATTGAGCTGGGCCTGCGCGGTGAGTTAACCGAACGGCGCTCAGCACGTACCGCGCTGAGCGCTTGTTTTTGTTGAATAATTAATCAGATTTTTCCTGCGCGTATTTACAATTGCTCCAGCGCCCGCCGTTTGTACTCTCGTCTTTTTACTTTGTTCTGAATCAAAAAAATCGCAAACATGTTTGATGCAAATCACTATATGTAGAACTTAAAATGCACGCCGACCCAACATCTTGTATTAATCGTCTACTATTCCAACAACAAGACGGCGCTGACGCTGGCCGGAATTGTGGATAACACGAGCTGGGAACGGGGGAAGTCTTTGGCCTGGCGGGGAATACGTCCGGTGAATACTTCTCCACCTCTGTGGATAACCTGTTTTTAAAAATGGAGTGATCATGACACCGCATGTGATGAAACGTGATGGCTGTAAAGTGCCGTTTAAATCAGAGCGCATCCAGGAAGCCATTCTGCGTGCAGCTAAAGCAGCGGGAGTCGATGACGCAGATTATTGCGCCACCGTCGCAGAAGTCGTTAGCAGCCAGATGACTGAACGCAGCCAGGTCGATATCAACGAGATCCAGACCGCGGTTGAAAACCAGCTGATGGCTGGCCCCTACAAACAGTTAGCCCGCGCCTACATTGAGTATCGCCACGATCGCGACGTGCAGCGTGAGAAGCGCGGTCGCCTGAATCAGGAGATCCGTGGCCTGGTGGAGCAGACCAACTCTGCCCTGCTCAATGAAAACGCCAACAAAGACAGCAAAGTGATCCCGACCCAGCGCGATCTGCTGGCCGGTATCGTCGCCAAACACTATGCCCGCCAGCATCTGCTGCCGCGCGACGTGGTCTCGGCACACGAGCGCGGCGAGATCCACTATCACGACCTTGATTACTCGCCGTTCTTCCCGATGTTCAACTGCATGCTGATCGACCTGAAAGGCATGCTGACCCAGGGCTTTAAAATGGGTAACGCCGAGATTGAACCGCCTAAGTCGATCTCCACGGCGACAGCGGTAACGGCACAGATTATCGCTCAGGTGGCGAGCCACATTTATGGCGGGACCACCATTAACCGCATTGACGAAGTGCTGGCCCCGTTCGTGACGGCGAGCTTCAACAAGCATCGGAAAACTGCCGAAGAGTGGCAGATCCCGGACGCGGACGGCTATGCGCACTCCCGTACCGAAAAAGAGTGCTACGACGCGTTCCAGTCGCTGGAATATGAAGTGAACACGCTGCACACCGCCAACGGGCAGACGCCGTTTGTAACCTTCGGTTTTGGCCTGGGCACCAGCTGGGAATCACGCCTGATCCAGCAGTCCATTCTGCGCAACCGTATTTCCGGCCTCGGCAAGAACCGCAAAACCGCGGTGTTCCCGAAACTGGTGTTCGCCATCCGCGACGGCCTGAACCACAAGTTTGGCGATCCGAACTACGACATCAAACAGCTGGCGCTGGAGTGCGCGAGCAAGCGCATGTACCCGGACATTCTGAACTACGACCAGGTGGTAAAAGTCACCGGCTCGTTTAAAACGCCTATGGGCTGCCGCAGCTTCCTCGGGGTGTACGAGGATGAAAACGGCGAGCAGATCCACGACGGGCGTAACAACCTGGGCGTCATCAGCCTGAACCTGCCGCGCATCGCGCTGGAGGCCAAAGGCAATGAAGCTGAATTCTGGAAACTGCTGGATGAACGCCTGCAGCTGGCGCGTAAGGCGCTGATGACCCGTATCGCACGCCTTGAAGGGGTTAAAGCCCGCGTGGCGCCCATCCTCTATATGGAAGGGGCCTGCGGCGTGCGCCTGAAGGCGGACGATGACGTGTCCGAGATCTTCAAAAACGGCCGCGCGTCGATTTCGCTGGGCTATATCGGCATCCACGAAACCATCAACGCCCTGTCTGGCGACGCGCATATTTACGACAGCGCGGCCCTGCGCGAAAAAGGCATTGCGATTGTCCAGCGCCTGCGCGACGCGGTTGACCAGTGGAAAGAGGAAACTGGCTACGGGTTTAGCCTCTACAGTACGCCGAGCGAGAACCTGTGCGACCGCTTCTGCCGTCTGGACACCGCCGAGTTCGGGATTGTGGAAGGCGTGACCGACAAAGGGTACTACACCAACAGCTTCCACCTCGACGTGGAGAAAAAGGTAAACCCGTACGACAAGATCGACTTCGAAGCGGCCTATCCGCCCATCGCCAGCGGCGGGTTCATCTGCTACGGCGAGTACCCGAACATCCAGCACAACCTGAAGGCGCTGGAAGACGTATGGGATTATAGCTATCAGCACGTGCCGTATTACGGGACCAATACGCCAATCGACGAATGCTACGAGTGTGGCTTTACCGGTGAGTTCGAGTGTACGAGCAAAGGCTTTACCTGCCCGAAATGCGGCAACCACGATGCAGCCCGCGTGTCCGTGACCCGTCGCGTGTGCGGCTATCTCGGCAGCCCGGATGCCCGTCCGTTTAACGCCGGCAAGCAGGAAGAGGTGAAGCGCCGGGTGAAACATCTGGGGAATGGGCAGATCGGTTGAGCCACTGCCACATTTATGCCCGGTGGCGCTACGCTTACCGGGCCTACAATCCGCACTCACACTGTACCCGGCTTGGTTAACCGCTATGAACTACCATCAGTACTACCCCGTCGACATCGTCAACGGCCCCGGTACCCGCTGCACCCTGTTCGTTTCAGGCTGCGTTCATGAGTGCCCAGGCTGCTACAACAAAAGCACCTGGCGCGTAAATTCCGGCATGCCGTTTACCGCCGAAATGGAAGACCGCATCATCGACGACCTGAACGACACGCGCATCAAACGCCAGGGGATTTCGCTCTCCGGCGGCGATCCGCTCCATCCGCAAAACGTGCCGGAGATCCTGAAGCTGGTGAAGCGCATTCACCGCGAGTGTGCGGGAAAAGATATCTGGGTCTGGACGGGATATAAGCTGGAAGAGCTGAATGCTGCTCAGAGGGAAGTCGTGGATTTGATTAACGTGCTGGTGGACGGCAAGTTCGTGCAGGATTTAAAAGACCCGGCCCTGATCTGGCGCGGCAGCAGCAACCAGGTTGTGCATCATTTGCGTTAAACGCTAAAGCCGTTTATTTGCTTCATGATAAACGGCTGATTTCTCTCTCTTTCCGATAGCGATAACAAATACCGTAACTACGTTATCCTGAACCTGATAAACCAAACGATAACCCAGAGATCTGAGTTTTATTTTGTAGCAATCCGGCAGGCCGTGCAGGCGGGCCGATTCAATTCTGGGGTTCACTAAGACGTCAGCAAGTTTCTTTTTAAACTGGCATTTCACCGTATCGCCCAGCTTATGCCACTCCTTTAAAGCCCTCGGGTCGAACTCCAGTTCATAAATCATCCAGACTAACCTTAATTCCCTTTTGTGGATTCGCCAGTCGCTCCCGGACTGTCTGTATCAGTTCATCTTCACTGTCACTGATGGTGACAGTTTTCACCGGCATACGCCCTGTTTCCGCAACGTACTGAAACAGTAACCGCACGGCTTCCGTTGGGGTAATATTGAGTTTTTCCAGCACGGCATACGCCTCATTTTTGAGTTTGTCATCCAGACGGACGTTAAGCGTGGCCATTATGCCTCCAGTAAAATCGAATGTGTAATGCAGTTTAGCATTACATTCGCATTACATCGAATTCTGGATAACGCCTCTCAAAACCTGCTCAAACTCTCCATCGCCTCAGCCTTAAACGCCGCAAAATCCTCGCACTGGCACAGGCGCGTCATCGCGCGTTCTCGCAGGAAAGTGACGAAGATGTCGTAAATCGCCATCGCCTCTTCGTACTCGCTTTTGCTGATGGCGAGCAGGAAGATGACGTGCGCCGTTTCATCCCCCCACTGAATACCCTGCGGAGCCAGCACCGTATAGACCACCGTTTTCTGTGCCAGCAGGCCGAGGGAGTGCGGCAGCGCGATGCCGTCGCCGAGCATGGTGCTGACGATAGCTTCACGCTCAACGACCGAATCCAGAAACTCCGCGCCGACAAAGCCTTCGCGTTCAAGCTGGTCACACAGCTCGCGGAACAGCGTTTGCTGGTCAACAGGCTTGTAGAGAATGCGGAAATGGGCCGCGTCGAAGTATTTCTCCAGCATCCACGGGCGGGTGCGGTCCACCAGCACCAGCTTGCCGATCTGCTCCAATTGATAATCGGTCGGGAACGGGGCGATCGTCACCACCGGTTTAGATTTTTCACTCACGCGGGCGGTGGAGATGACAAAGTCTTCACCGATGGCATCCGCAAGCTCGTATTCGCGCAGAGTGAGCGTGCGCGTCACCTCGATCTGCGGGTATTTGCGCTGGAGCACCGCCTCGATCATGCGCACCATCGCATTACCGGCGTCGCACACCAGCAGCACGCGCGGCTGGCGCTGGTAGCCGATGTTGTAGTGGCGCTCGAGCCCCACGCCGATGTGCAGCACCAGAAAACCAATCTCATTCTCGCTGATCGCATACGGCGTGTATTTCCCCCAGCTCGACACCGCCGCGAGGGTCATGTCCCACGCCATCGGGTAGTGCTGCTTGATGTTGTCCAGCAGCGGATTGGGGATCATGATTTGATACCGCACGCGGGTGATCATGGTTTTGATGTGCGTGAGCAGATCGGCGTGCAGCTGCGCGTCGCTGAGCAGGTTGTAGTTATAGTGGGTGTTGATGTAGCGCAGGATATAGTTGACCAGCGCTTCGTCGTCGTCGGCGTTAATCGCGCTGGGGGCAATCTCCTGAATCTGCCGCGCCGCGATGTGGACGCACAGCCAGCTCTCTTCCGATGGCGCAAGCGCCTTGCCCGCCAGCTCCTGAATGGCCACCGCGATATCCTTCGCCGCCTCGCGCACGTTCTCTTCCACGTCTTCCGCGTGGAATTCCGGCAGCGGATACCCCTCGCTGATGCGCCGCACCGACACCGCGCAGTACAGGCGCAGGAACAGTTCGCCTTCGTCGGTCAGACGAATGTGATGGCGAGTGAGCGCGTCGTGAAGCACGACCACCATCTGCTCCGGTACCCCGGCGTTGAGCGCGACCTCCGTCACCAGCGGGTTAAGGCTGTCCTGCTGCGCCAGCTCCCACAGAAGATCGGTCAGGCAGGCGCGGACCGACATCTCGCTGCCAAACAGCTTCATGCCGTGGCGCGGGCGGGTTTCCAGCGTCAGGTTATAGCGCTGGAACCACTCGCGCACTTCCACCATGTCGCTCTGCAAGGTGGCGCGGCTGACAAACCACTCGTCGGCCAGATCTTCAAGCTTAAGTGAAAACGCCGACGTCAGGAAACGCACCACCAGATAGTGCACGCGCTCCGGTCCCGTTCGGGGAATACGCAGCGCGCGCGGGTGCGATGCCTGCAGCTGCTGATAGCGCTCGGCATCGTCAATTTTAAGCTGGTAGCCGTTACCCCGGCTCAGAATAAACTGCGCGCCGTGGCTCGCCAGCAGCGCGTTCAGGGCGGTGATATCTGCGCGGACGGTTCGCGTGGAGACCGACAGCCGCTGCGCCAGCTCGTCCTGCGGCAGCGTCTCGTTTTGCAACAGATCGAAAAGTTGCGCTAAACGTTGGTTCGGAAATCGCACGTCGTTGTCCTCTTACTGCTCAGGGTGAAATGACCATCTGGGATGGGCTGCCGACCGGGGTATAGTCTGGCTCGAAACTCAGCTTGCCGTCCTGCGCCACGCGGAAACGGGTAATGTTGTCGCTGCGCTGGTTCATGACGTACAGCCAGCGTCCCTGCTGATCGAGCGTCAGGGTGCGCGGGTAGTCGCCGCGCGTCCAGACATCCTCCTGATGCGTCAGCGTGCCCTCCGCTGTTACGGTAAAGTGCCCGATGCTGTTATGCAAACGGTTCGCCACATACAGCTGTTTACCATCGGCACTTAGCGCCAGCCCGGCAGCAAAACTGGTGCCTTTATAGCCGTCCGGCAGGGCAGAGACCGTTTTGCCCTCTTTCAGTCTGCCGCTGGTGTCCAGCGCATAATGGGTGAGCGTCGACGCCTCTTCGTTAATCAGCCACAGGGCATCGCCTTTCGGCGTAAAAACAAAATGACGCGGGCCGGCGCCTTTTGAGGAGGCGCTAATAAACGGCGGATCGTTCGGCGTAAGCTTTCCTGTTCGATCGTCAAAGCGGTACTGATAGATACGATCCAGCCCAAGATCGGTGGAAAAAACGTACTTCCCGCTCGGATCGGCGGCGATCATGTGCGCATGCGGGCCGTTGTGATCGCTGATGGCAAAGCTACCTTCGACAGCCGCTTCCGGCTTCGCCGCGCCCGGTTCGCCCTGGTCCTGATGTCTGTCCGTCGCGTCACCCAGGCTGCCGTCCGCGTTGACGGGCAAAACGGCAATCGATCCGCTGACGTAGTTCGCCACCAGCAGATGCTTGCCGTTTGGCGTTAGCGAAAGATACACCGGCCCGGCGCCACCGGAGGCCACCTGATTCAGCTCGCTCAGCTCACCGTTATCGCCGACGCGCAGCGCCTGCACCACGCCCTGCTCCACTTCGCTTGCCAGATACAGCGTTTTACCGTCTTGCGAAAGGGTCAACTGCGCCGCATTCGGCAGTTTGCTCACCAGCGTTTTATCGTCCAGCGCGCCGGTTTGCGGGTCGACGGTAAAACGGTACAGCCCTTCACCATTCGGATTATAGGTGCCCACCCAGGCGTATTGCGTCTGGGCGATGGCGGCGGTGGCGAGCATTGAGAGTGAAGCGACAAGCAGGTTACGGGTGTGCATGGTGGCTCCTTTATATGTGTGAGTTCTACTTCACCAGCTTCTTCGTCATCGCCAGCAGCGTACGCACATCTTCGGGACGCGTATCGCCGCTGGCTTTGTCGATAATTGAACTGTAGATATGCGGGATGATTTTGCTCACGCCCGCGTCGAGGGCGATCTGCAGGATCGCCTCATAGTTTTCCAGATCGATACCCCCCGTCGGCTCCAGCCAGAAGTCGTGACGGGCGCAGGCTTCCGCCACCGCCTGGTATTCGTCACGGCACTTGAGGCCGCCCATCGGGAAGTACTTGATCGAACTGCCGCCGAAGTCTTTCAGCAGGGCAATCGCCGTTTCAACCGGCACGATGCCATCCGGCGCTTTGCTGCTCAGCGGGCCGGTGGAGATTTTCACCATGCCGAGGGTACCGGTCGGAGAGACCAGGCCATTGACCACCGATTCATTCTGCCCCAGCAGCGCGCGGCTCGCGGCCACGCCGGTGAAGACCTGATTAACGTGCTGCGGCTGCACCTGGCGGGAGATCTCGCTCACCATCGCCGACTGGTTCGGATCGCCCGCGCCGAGGCCCACGGAGAGCGCGTTATCAATCAGCGCCGCGTACTCGCGCATATCCGCGACCGCGCTCGCCACGTCCGGGTAGTTTTTGGAGAGCACGCCCACCAGCACGTGACCTTCCGCCGCCTCATAAATGGCGCTGGCGTTGGCCTTTGAGCCAGCCAGCACGTTCAGGCAGACGCGGTCACGGTAAAAATTGGGGGTCAGTTTCATGCGTTTTTCTCCTGTCCTAATACTTCGCTAATGCGGCGGTAGACGATGTTCAGCTGGTCAGCACTTACGCTGCGCACGTCCGCTTCGATAATCCCTTCGTTGGCCTTGTAGCCACGGAAATAGATGGCGTACTCGCCCTGCTTGAGCGCGTTCACCAGATCACCCGTGCCGACGCCTGTGGTAGCTTCGTCGAACTTAATTTCGGTGCGGGCGATATCGCGACCCGCGCTGTCCCAGACCACGCGGGCGGTGACGCCGTTCAGGGTGTTGAGCGCGTCGATAAACGGCGTCATTTTCGCCACCATCTCGGCACCGCTTTCCTTGGTGGCCGTCAGGTAGTGTTCAATGGCGCAGGTCAGGCCGAGGATCCCCTCTTTACCCACCTTCATGGCGCGGCCAATGCCCGCCGTCTGGCGCTTCACCCACTCGACGTACTGGGTTTTGCCGATCACCAGGCCGCTGGTTGGCCCCTCGATCGCCTTCGCGCCGCTGTAAATCACCAGATCCGCGCCGGAGCGGTAGTACACGTGCAGATCTTCTTCCGCAGCGGCATCGACGATCAGCGGCAGGGAGTGTTTACGTGCGACGACTGCCGCCTGCTCGACGCTGAGCATGCTTTTCTGCACGCAGTGGTGCGATTTGATGTAGAGGATCGCCGCCGTGCGCGGGGTGATGGCCGCCGCCAGCTGGTCGGCGGAACATTCGTTGGCGTAACCCGCTTCCACCAGCTTGCCGCCGCCCAGCGCCACCATGGTGCCGACCGGCGCGCCAAAGTTAACGTTGTGGCCTTTCGGCAGGACGATTTCATTGTTCTCGATTGGGGTGACGTGCAGGTTTTCCAGCAGCCAGTCGCTGTCTTTCACCAGCACCGCCGCCACGGACTGGGCGATGCCCGCCGACGCGCAGGAGACCACCGTCGCGCCTTCCACATCCAGCAGCTTCGCGATGTATTCCCCGGTTTTATTGACCAGATCCTTCATCTCGAAGTAATGATTCATGCCGTCCATCGCCGCCTGCACTACTTCCGGGCGCGGCGTGGAGACGCCCAGCGCCGTCATGCGGCCAGAGGTGTTGATAACCTGCTTTAAATTATACTTCTCATAAATCGAAGGCATGTTCCGTGCTCCCTTGTTCGGTCATGTAGCCCTTGCCCGCGCGGATCGCGGCAAGCGGCACCAGAATGTGTTCAGCCTGCAGGCTGTCGTTTTCAGCGTCCGTCAGCACCGTTGGCTGGCGTTTAATCGTGAACAGCGTCAGGTCGGCATCGAGACCCGGCTGGATGCGGCCCTTGCGCGTCAGGCGCAGGCCGTCGGCGGCGTTCGAGGTCACGCAGTCAATCACTTGCGGCAATGACATGCCGATGGCGAGAAACTTCGACATCACGCTTGCCAGCGAGCCAACCGGGCCGTTGATGCGGTTGCGGCAGTAGATATCCGAGCTGATGGTGTGCGGCAGAATGCCCATCGCGATGGCGCGTTTCGCCACCTCAAAGCTGAAGCTCGCCGTACCGTGGCCGACGTCCAGACGCACGCCGCGCTTAAGGGCGGAGGTGATGGAGGCGCGCAGCTCGCCGGACGGCGTCAGAATGCGGTTAGGCTTGCCGTTATAGCAGTGGGTAATGATGTCGCCGGAGCTTAACAGCTCGGCGATTTCATCGAGGTTCGGCGGGTTATTGCCGATGTGCACCATCAGCGGCAAGTCGCCATTCTCTTTCTGGATGGCTTTGGCGCGCTCCAGCGGCGTAATGCCGTTTTCACCGACCACGCTGCTGCTCATGCGCGCCTTCAGGCCGACGATAAAATCAGGGTGGCGCTTCACCGCCTGCTTCACCGCATCGGCGTCAATGTTTGCCATGTTGGCCAGTTCGTTCTGGGCAATCAGCCCCACGCGGGAGATATTCAACAGGGCAAAGACGTCGGTGGAGGCTTTACGGGTGATTTCATAAAAATCGTCCACGTCGTCGGCCCCGGTACTGCCCGCGTCCACCACGGTAGTAACGCCGGTGGCAATGCCCACGCTGTCCGGCTCGTCGTGGTAAATCGGTGAGTTCGGGTAGCAGTGAACGTGGGAGTCAATCCAGCCCGCGCTAACGTACACGTCACCGTTAAGCTCAACCGTTTTACGGGCGGGAGCGTCAATTTCGCCCGTCGCTGCGATCTTCCCGTCCTGAATGGCGATATCGGTCAGGGTATCGTCGGCGAGGCGCGCACGGCGCAGGAGTAAATCAAACATGAGGATCTCCTGATAGGGCGGGCGCCGGAGCGCCCGCGGGTATTAAAGGGCGACCGGGAACAGCCAGCCCAAAATCATTGCGCCGAGGATGGCGCCACCGGTAATCGGCTTCTGCCAGATGTAGAACAGCAGCGCGCCTACCAGCGAACCGACGCCGATTGGAATGGAGGCGGTCATCGCGCTGAGGATAATCAGCGGCCCGAGGAAGCGCCCGGAGGCGTTACCCGCGCCCATCATCACGTCTGCGCCGTAGGTGGAGTTGCTCTGGTTGATGGTGAACTTACGCGCCAGGATGATGACGTAGCCAATCGCCAGACCAATCACCAGGCCGGTAATCAGCGAGGCAATGAAGTTGGTCACCGGGAACATGATCCCCGCGCCCAGCAGCAGCGCCGGTACGCCGAGGCCCACGCCGGTCTGGATCGCCCCACCGATGTCGAGAATACCCACCAGCGACCCTTCAATAATGCGGGCGAACAGGAAGCTCGCGCCGAACGCCGCCACCGCGCCGTAGACGCCGGTATCGATTCCCGCTTTCAGCATCGCCACGAAGGCCACTTCGTTAAACGCGCCGATGCCGTAGAGGTAGTACATGTGCGTCCCGGCGAAGACGCCGGAGGAGAGCAGGCCAACGAAGATCGGGAACGACCAGTCGGCATACCAAAAACCTTTATTCTGTTCCATTTAGAGGCTCCTGTTATTTACCGCTGAGCGAGTTGTGGATCATGTCGAGCCAGTTCGGCACGGTCAGATGGAAGGATTCGATCATCTTCATGTCGAAGCCGCGGAAGAAGCCGCTCAACACGAACAGCAGCACGATCGCCGCCATCATCACTTTGGTGACGTGGTTCCAGCCGCTCTCCTCAACGCCTTTACCGATCAGGATGCCGAGAACCAGACCCGGTACGGCGTTCCCCATGATCAGCTGCGCCGCGCCGCCGAAGATGGTGGCCCAGAAGCCCGATTTTTTACCCGCGTCGATGGCCGCCAGCCAGAAGATCACCGGCATCACGGTGTTAACCAGCAGGTTCGCGGCAGGCACCAGCACCTTCACGGCGGTGACCTGCAGCGCTGCCGGCACGGAGGAGGCGGTCAGGTTCAGGAAGGTGACGACGAGCATGCCAATCACGCCGCAGGCAATCGCCATTTTGCGGGGATCGTGCAGCGTTTCGCCGACGTTACGGTTTTTGATCATCAGTGCAGCAGCACCCCAGTTCGGGATGATGCGGTGGTCAACGTCCTGTGTGAAGGCACCTGCAGCCACGGAAGAGGCCCAGGCGTTAAAGAAGAAACCTAACCCAAAGGAGAAGTGGGACGCCGGATCCCCTTCACAGGAGTTCAGTTCCCCCAACGTACGAAACGCGCCCATACCCTGAGTGGTAGGCGCATGAAACATGCGTGCAGCCCCGGCTCCGACACCGACGCCAACCAGGCCGCCAATGATGAGCGATTTTATTAATATAATTAAGAACATCAGTCTGCCCTTTTATGAATAATCAGCGTTGCGTGACGAAATCCACCCGGTCAAGATTGATGGCGGTCACGTTGACGGTCACATCCAGCTCCACGCTGTAGGTGCGTCTTTCCCGGCGCAAAAAGAAGAACAGAAACGCTTCTTTACGCACCGCTTCTTGCGCCTGAACTACCTGCACATCCTGTGGCTCAATACGCAGTAAGATATGCGGTGAGGCTTTCATCACCGCGGCCTGAACGTGGTTGAGGGCATCGGCAAAGGCGCGCGCTTTGGCGTCGCCCTTTCCCTTCACTCTCACCGTGGTTGTGAACTGTTCTTTCATGCTTATGCGCCGTATTTCTTCTGCCACGCCTGCACCAGACGCTCGCCCAGCTCTTCTTTATCCATAAAGCCAAAGCCCAGCACGTTGCAGCCTTCGTTGATGGCGGTCACGCCCTCTTCCACGGAACGCATGCCGTATTTGGCCTTGTAGCCATATTTGGTTTGGGCGGTGATGGCACCCGCGCCGCCGCTGCCGCAGAAGGAGATGCCGAAGGTGGCGTTTTCCGCTTTCATTACGTCGCCGAGCTTCATGTCCGCCGCCATGCCCGGCACAACCACTGCGCGTCCACCTGCTTTTTCCACACCCGCAGCCACTTTCTGACCTTTACCCAGGCGATCGCCAATCACGACTGTAATCTGTTCCATGTGTTGCTCCTTAAAGGTTGTCTTTCGCGACTTCAAAGTGAACGGAGAGCAGCCAGGCCTCTTCATCAGGAAGGTTGCCAAACTGCGCCACCACTTCACGGGCAAGCTGCATTGAATCTGGTGAAATTTCGTCGAACAGCTCTGCTTCAACCTCCGGCAGCGGCTCGCCGGTCACGGACCGGTGCGCCATTGCGCGAACGTGGGAGGTGAGCATCTGCTCCTGTACCGCATTGGGGATGATGTTGTGCCGGGCCAGCAGGGCATAAACCTGCTGCAGCATGGTGTTCGCGAGCTGTTCTGTTTGTACCGCCTGTTCCCCAACGTCGTTCATTACCGCTCCGTTAATCACTCGTCTTACCCCGTTAATGGCTCTGGAATAAAACTAACGCTGGGCGTGAAGGGTTTGTAGCGAGTTGTTTTCCACTTCGAAGTGGAAAGGCGAGCCGCAGCAGTGATCTGTGCCACATAAATATGGTGAATCTGGATTAACGGCCGCATTTACGTGATGAATATCACGCTATTAAGCGGCACTAAACAGGTAAGCGGAGTGGAAAAGTTTACGAGCAGGCTCGTAGAAATGTGACGTGGATAAGGTTTTCTTATGGGGATTCGCTAGAGTGGCTGCGGGTGCTTGAGACTGACCGTCTCAGGCATGGGACGGAAAGTGGAAAGCCCCGCCTGATAGAAAATCAGGGCGGGGGCTCGAAACGACACGTCGGACCGTGGAGTTCGCTACCTCGCCCGCTTTAAAGCAAGGAGGCATCCATGAAACGCCAATCCCCAATTATCCGGGTTTCGATGATTGTTGCTTTGACAATAATCATCTTAACGCTGGTGACGAGGAAAACACTGTGCGAGATCCGTTTTCGAAACGGCTCGCTTGAAGTGACAGCGCGGATGGATTGTCGCTCCGGCCAGTAGGGAGCAAGGATGCGGGGGCGCTTAGTGCGCCTCCGCATACGGAGGAAGGACGTACAGCTCAGGCACCCAATTAACGGTATTTCTTGTGATACGTGTTGCGCGTCGCCACAAACTGGTCGGCCGCCGCCTGGGCTTCCTTCACTTTACCTTCGTTAGCCAGCTTCAGCGCGCCGTCGATCTGACCGACCAGCACGTCAAAGCCGTGGCGATAGTCTTTCATCTCTGCGCTGTCTGCCGCTTTGCTTTCCAGCTTTGGCGGCGTCGCTTTTTGCGCGTCCAGCGCCGCTTCACGCATTTTGGTCAGTGCGCCTTTCATTTCCGCCGCATTGTCCGTTTTCTGCACTACCTTCAGGTTTTGACTGAGGATGTCCATGTTGTCTTCGAGATCGGCAGCAAACGCAGAAGAGCCAAGAACCAGCGTTGAAGCCGCGACGATCGCTAACAGGTGTTTACGCATTGCTCACTTCCTTTTTTATTATTAAAACGCTTTTCGGGTATTACTGGCCGGCGATTTTCATTTCCGGCAGTAATACAGAACCACACTGTATATTGCTACGTGTTTCAATATCGTTACCGACCGTAACGATATTGCGCCACATGTCCTTCAGGTTACCGGCGATAGTAATTTCGCTCACCGGATACTGAATTTCGCCGTTTTCGACCCAGAAGCCTGCCGCACCGCGAGAATAGTCGCCTGTGATGCCGCTTACGCCCTGGCCCATCAGCTCGGTGACCACCAGACCGGTGCCCATCTCTTTCAGCATCTGCTCGAAGTTCAGGCCCTGACCGGCAATGCGCCAGTTGTGGATCCCGCCCGCATGTCCGGTGCTTTTCAGCCCCAGCTTGCGCGCGGAGTAGTTGGTCAGCAGCCACTGGGTCAGAATGCCGTCTTTAACGATATCGCGGCGTTCAGTGCGCACGCCTTCGCTGTCGAATGGCGTGGAGGCCAGCCCTTTTAGAAGGTGCGGATGCTCTTCGATGGTCAGCCATTCCGGCAGGATCTGCTTGCCCAGCGAGTCGAGCAGGAAGGTCGATTTACGGTACACCGAGCCGCCCGCGATAGCGCCCACCAGATGGCCAAACAGGCCGGTCGCCACTTCATTGGCAAAAATGACCGGGGCCTTCATGGTGGAGAGCTTACGCGGAGACAGGCGAGACAGCGTGCGTTCGGCACACTCTTTGCCCACCCACTCAGGAGACTGCAAATCCCCCAGCGCGCGGCCAATGGTGTAGGCGTAGTCACGCTCCATGTCGCCGTTCTCTTCGGCGATCACGCAGCTTGAAAGCGAGTGACGGGTGGAGCAGTAGCCCTGCAGCATGCCGTGGCTGTTGCCGAAGACTTTGATGCCGTAGTGGCTGTTGAAGCTGCCGCCTTCGGTATTCGTGATGCGCTTATCAGCCTGCAAAGACGCCTGCTCGGCGCGCGCGGCCAGCTCAATCGCTTCATCCGGCGTGACTTCAGCCGGATGGAACAGATCGAGATCCGGCGCGTCAAACGCCAGCAGATCTTTATCCGCCACGCCTGCGTAAGGATCCGGAGAGGTGTAACGGGCGATATCCAGCGCCGCCTGCACCGTGCGGGCGATGGCATCCGGGCTGAGATCGGTGGACGATGCGCTGCCTTTGCGGTTCTGGTGATACACCGTGATCCCAAGCGCACCATCGCTGTTAAATTCTACATTCTCCACTTCGCCATAGCGGGTGCTCACGCTAATGCCGGTGGTTTTGCTGACCGCCACTTCGGCGCCATCTGATTTACCTGAAGCGAGCGTCAGCGCGGTGGAGACGGCTTCTTCCAGAATCTTACGCTGCGCTTCAACTTGTGAGGTTACTTTCATCGCAAATGCCATACTGTAAGAGAGAGTTAAGTGAAGTCTAACAGAGAACCGTTTTTCAGTGCGCGTCTTAACTGGTAACATTAGCCTCTTTTTTTAAGGAGCCTGACATGACTAAGCAGCCCGAAGACTGGCTCGACGACGTTCCCGGTGATGACATCGAAGACGAAGATGATGAGATCATCTGGGTCAGTAAAAGTGAAATTAAACGTGACGCCGAAGAGTTAAAACAGCTTGGCGCAGAAATGGTAGAACTGGGTAAAAACGCGCTGGATAAGATCCCGCTCGACCAGGATCTGCGTGATGCCATTGAACTGGCACAGAAAATCAAGAAAGAAGGCCGTCGTCGCCAGCTTCAGCTTATCGGTAAAATGCTGCGTCAGCGCGACGTGGATCCGATCCGTCAGGCGCTGGACAAGCTGAAAAACCGCCACAACCAGCAGGTTGCGCTGTTCCATAAGCTGGAGCAGATCCGCGATCGTCTGATTGAACAGGGTGATGATGCGGTACCGGAAGTGCTGAACCTGTGGCCGGATGCCGACCGCCAGCAGCTGCGTTCTTTGATCCGCAACGCGAAGAAAGAGAAAGAGGGGAATAAGCCGCCGAAATCCGCGCGTCTGATTTTCCAGTATCTGCGCGAGCTGTCTGAAAACGCAGAGTAAGCCCCTCACCCCAAAGGGGAGAGGGAGAAGAGATAATGTAGGCCCGGTAAGCGCTAGCGCCACCGGGCTTTTTTTACTCTGCGGCCGCGGCTTTCTTCGCCAGACCGTCCAGCAGCTTCTGATGGATCCCACCGAACCCACCGTTGCTCATCACCAGAATGTGGTCGCCAGGCTGTGCGGCTTTCACCACCATATCCGCTAAGACATCCACGTCCGCGCTCCAGTGCGCAGGCTGAATGCAGGCGTCGGCCACTTCAGCCACCTGCCACGGAATATGCTGCGGCTGCAGCAGGAAGACTTCGTCGGCACGTCCCAGGGACGGCGCGAGGTCGTCTTTGCAGATGCCCATTTTCATGGTGTTCGAGCGCGGTTCCAGCACCGCCAGAATGCGCGCGGTGCCGCCAACCTTGCCACGCAGGGCGGCAAGCGTCGCCAGAATGGCCGTTGGGTGGTGCGCGAAATCGTCATACACCGTCACGCCGTTCGCTTCGCCGCGCAGCTCCAGGCGGCGGCGGGCGTTGATAAACGTCCCCAGCGCATTGGCCGCATCCGCAGGCAGCACGCCCACGTGGCGCGCCGCGGCGATCGCCATCAGGCCGTTGTGCATGTTGTGCTCGCCCACCAGGCCCCACTTCACCTCGCCCACTTTCTCACCGTCGAGCAGTACTTCCCACTCGGAGGCATCCGCGTTGAGTTTTTTCGCCTGCCAGTGGCCCTGCTCGCCCACCAGTTCCTGCTCGCTCCAGCAGCCCATCGCCAGGGTCTGCTTCAGGTTGATGTCGTTCTCCGGCAGGATAATGCGGCCCTGGCCCGGAACAATGCGCACCAGGTGGTGGAACTGTTTCTGAATGGCTTTCAGGTCGTCAAAGATATCCGCGTGGTCAAACTCAAGGTTGTTGAGGATCAGCGTGCGCGGGCAGTAGTGCACGAATTTGGAACGCTTGTCGAAGAATGCGCAGTCGTATTCATCCGCTTCAATCACAAAGAACGGGCTGTCGCCGAGACGCGCAGAGACGTCGAAATTACCCGGCACGCCGCCGATCACGAAGCCCGGCTTGTAGCCGCAGGCTTCGAGGATCCAGGTCGCCATGCCGGCGGTGGTGGTTTTGCCGTGGGTACCAGCTACGGCAACCACCCAGCGGTCGCGCAGCACGAAATCGTGCAGCCACTGCGGGCCGGACATGAACGGAATATTGCGTTCCAGCACCGCTTCAACGCACGCGTTACCGCGGGTCATGGCGTTGCCAATGATGACCAGATCCGGCTCGGGATCCAGCTGGCTGGCATCGTAGCCCTGAATTAAAGAGATGCCCTGTTTTTCCAGAAGCGTGCTCATCGGCGGATACACATTGGCGTCCGAACCTGTCACTTCATGGCCCAGCGAGCGCGCCAGCATTGCCAGTCCGCCCATGAAAGTGCCACAAATCCCCAATATATGAATGCGCATACGTCACTATCCTTCTTTAATGTGGCGCACATTTTACTCACATGTTAGCGGCTGTGAAACGCATTTCAGGTAAATCCGTATGTTGCTGGCGCGATTCACCTCTGCGCTACTATTTGAATATTTGTTAAGATTGTTGGGCTTTAGTCGTTTTAGTGAACATACAATCGCTCTACTCACAAAGATGCAGGGAAAGTGTTATGAAAACGTTAGGTGAATTTATTGTCGAAAAGCAGCACGAGTTCTCTCATGCTACGGGTGAACTCACTGCTTTGCTGTCGGCAATAAAGCTGGGCGCTAAGATCATCCACCGTGATATCAACAAGGCCGGTCTGGTCGATATCCTGGGTGCCAGCGGTGCCGAGAACGTTCAGGGCGAGGTTCAGCAGAAACTCGATCTGTTCGCAAATGAAAAACTGAAAGCTGCACTGCGCGCGCGCGACATCGTTGCGGGTATCGCCTCCGAAGAAGAAGATGAAATTGTTGTTTTCGAAGGGTGTGAACACGCGAAATACGTCGTACTGATGGATCCGCTCGACGGCTCATCCAACATCGACGTTAACGTTTCTGTCGGTACCATTTTCTCCATCTACCGCCGCGTCACGCCTGTTGGTACGCCGGTAACCGAAGAAGATTTCCTGCAGCCGGGCAGTAACCAGGTTGCGGCCGGTTACGTCGTTTATGGCTCGTCCACCATGCTGGTCTACACCACCGGATGCGGGGTTCACGCCTTTACCTACGATCCGTCGCTGGGCGTCTTCTGCCTGTGCCAGGAACGTATGCGCTTTCCGGAGAAAGGCAGCACTTACTCCATCAACGAAGGCAACTACATCAAGTTCCCGAACGGCGTGAAGAAGTACATCAAATTCTGCCAGGAAGAAGATAAAGCGACCCAGCGCCCTTACACGTCCCGCTACATTGGCTCTCTGGTCGCGGATTTCCACCGTAACCTGCTGAAGGGCGGTATCTACCTCTACCCAAGCACCGCCAGCCACCCGGACGGGAAGCTGCGCCTGCTGTACGAATGCAACCCGATGGCGTTCCTGGCCGAACAGGCGGGCGGCAAGGCGAGCGACGGTAAACAGCGTATTCTGGACATCGTGCCGGAAAGCCTTCACCAGCGTCGTTCGTTCTTCGTTGGCAACAACCATATGGTTGAAGACGTTGAACGTTTTATCCGTGAGTACCCGGACGCGTAATATCTCTCCCGGGGAGCCAGTCTGGCTCCCCAACACATTTATATATTTTACCGTATAAGTGTTTATAAAAATCACGCTTTAATCTTCACCCCTGCTCCTGCATTATTTCCATAACAGTTTGACATTTATTTCCTGGAGCAGAATTGCAATGAAAAATTATTCCCGGGCTAATACCGGCATTGATTTAAATCTTATCCCTGTATTTATTGAAGTTGTCCGCTGCGGCAGTATGGCAAAAGCCTCTTTGCGCCTGGAGATGTCCCGCCCTGCGGTGAGCCTGGCGTTGAAGCGTTTTAATCAACTTTTTGATGAGCCGTTATTTTTTCGCAAAGGTTTATATCTCGAGCCGACTGAAAAAGCGTTAGCGTTAACCAGCTCGCTGGAATTATTAATGGGTGATATTCACGATAATATTGCGGCGGTAAATTCCGCGAGAAATAAAGCCCCGGCACAGAACGCACCGGGGCTGGGTAATATTATGCCGCAGTCTGAGCCGTCACTTTGAATGATGACATGGCTTCCATCAGCTGACGCGACTGCTCCTCAAGGGAGCGGGTCGCGGCGGAGGATTGCTGCACCAGCGCCGCATTCTGCTGCGCGGTTTCATCCATCTGGTTCACCGCAATATTCACCTGCTCGATGCCGCGGCTCTGCTCCTGAGACGCGGTGGCAATTTCGCGCATCAGTTTGGTCATGCGCAGCACTTCGGTGGCAATCTCATCCATCGTTTCACCCGCCTGCTGGGCCAGCTCGCTGCCCTCGTTAACGTGGGCCTGCGAATCGCCGATCAGAGAGCGGATCTCTTTCGCCGCGTCGGCGCTGCGGCTGGCAAGGTTGCGGACTTCACCCGCGACCACGGCAAACCCGCGCCCCTGCTCGCCCGCGCGCGCCGCTTCCACGGAGGCGTTAAGCGCCAGAATGTTGGTCTGGAAGGCAATACCGTCAATCACGCTCAGGATGTCGGCGATGCGCGCCGAACTGCCGGAGATATCGCGCATTTTTTCAATCACGTAGCAGACCATTTCGCTGCCGTGATCGGCGGTGTCGGAAACAGACTTCGCCAGCTGGTGCGCCTGCTCGGCGTTGTCGGCGTTAAGCTTCACCGTGGCGGTGATCTGCTCCATGCTGGCGGCGGTCTGCTCCAGCGACGTGGCGGTGGATTCGGTGCGCTCGGCAAGATCCCGGTTCCCCGCCGTCAGCTCGCGGCTGCCGGTATCAATTTGCGAGCTGGCATCGCGAACCCGCAGAACCGAGCTCATCAGCGACTGACGCATCTCCTCTATCGCCGCGTTGAGGCGGTTAAACTCCTGGCTCGCCGGGGCATTCAGCGTGTGGGTTAAATCGCCCGCCGCCACGTTCTCCAGCTGCGCAATGGAGGCCGAGAGCGGCTTGAGCAGCATATGGCGCAGCGCCAGCCAGGCGAGCGCGATAATGCCCGCCGTCAGCAGCGCGGCGACAATAATCAGGATCAGCACGCGGGTTTTACTCGCCTGCACGGCGCTCACTTCCGCCTGACCTCGCGCTTCGCTCCATTTCTGAAACGCCTGCATGTCGTTATCGAACTGCTTCGCCACCGGAATCAGCGTGTTCTCCAGCAGATCGTAATAGCTGTCTGCGCTCTGGTCATTCAGGGTTTTCAGCATCGGGCCGATCCCCTGCTGGTTATACGTCGCCAGGCTGGCCGCGACTTTGTCGAGGAGCTGCTGCCCCTGTTCGTCAGCCACGCCGCCGTCAATCACGCCTTTTAACGTTTTCCGGGCCAGGGCGACTTCCTGATTGATGTTTTTTACCGCTTTGGCCGCATCGTCCAGCATGCCGATTTCCATCATGCGGACGGCCTGACCCGCCTCATTGCGCGCGCGCAGGATCAGCGTATAGCCGGTATTCAGCTGCACCATCTGCTCACCCTGAAGGTGATTAATGCGCTGCAGTGAGGAAGAACTCTGTGTGAGGGCATAAATGCCGATGCCGCTGACAATCAGCAGCAGAAGGGTCATAACGGCCAGTAAAGAGAGCAAGCCGGTACGAATCGATAGCGTTTTAAGCATGATATTATTTCCGGTAGCGAGATATTTCTGGGCATAAAAAAAGAGTATCGGCCGCTACCGGAAAATGTTTAGACTTTCAGCATGTTATCGCTCTGTTACCGATGTGTTCACGCGGGTAACAGGCGAGCTTTGACGGTTCTCCCAGAGCACCGTCAGGCCGCGCTGCAGGGCAATAAAAATAAACAGCAGAATGCCGATGGCGATCTTCGTCCACCACGAGCTGAGCGTGCCGTCAAAGTTGATATAGGTCTGGATCAGCCCCTGAATCGCCACGCCGAACAGCGTCCCCAGCACCGTACCCACGCCGCCGCTGAGCAGCGTGCCGCCGATGACCACAGAAGCAATCGCATCCAGCTCCACGCCAACGCCTGCAAGGGCATAGCCCGCCTGGGTATACACCGAGAAGACAATACCCGCCAGCGTTGCCAGGCCGGTCGAGAGCATATAGATGCGGATGGTGGTGCTGCGGGTCGAGATCCCCATCAGGTTGGCCGACGTGGCGTTGCCGCCAATAGCGTAAACCTGATTGCCAAACCGGGTACGGTGGGCGAGGAAGATGCCAATGACGACCACGCCCAGCATCAGCAGCCCCATCGCGCTCAGACGACCGCCGCCGGGGATTTTCCACGCCAGGCTGGAGAGCGTGTCGTACACCGGATGGTTAATGGGAATCGACTCTTCCGACACCAGGTAGCTCACCCCGCGCAGGAAGAACATCCCCGCGAGGGTAATGATAAATGCCGGAATTTTTAACGCGTCGATCAGCAGCCCCATAAAGGCGCCAAACGCGCAGCCCATCACCAGCACCAGCGGGAACGCCAGCAGCGGTGAGATGCCCCAGAAGCCGATCGCTTTCGCGAGGAACACGCCCGTAAACGCGATCACCGAGCCGACGGAGAGGTCGATCCCGCCGGAGAGGATCACAAAGGTCATGCCGACGGCGATGATGCCTAAAAAGGCGTTATCGGTCAGGATATTGCAGATCACGCGCGTCGAGGCAAACCCCGGGAACTGGGTCAGGCAGTAGAGATAGCCCAGCACAAACACGCCCAGCGTGATCATTAACGGCAAATTACGTTTTATCATGGCCACGGATCCCCTTAATGATGCTGACAAAGCGCGGCGACTGGACGATCAGCACGCAGAGCACGACCACCGCTTTCACCACCTGGTTGAGTTCCGGCTGGAATCCCGAAAGCAGGATCCCGGTGTTCATGCCCTGAATGATCAGCGCGCCGATCGCCGAGAGCAGCAGGTTAAAGCGCCCGCCCATCAGCGACCCGCCGCCGATCACCACCGCCAGGATCGCATCCAGCTCCAGCCAGAGCCCGGCGTTGTTGGCATCGGCTCCGCGAATATCGGCGGCGACGATGACACCGGCAATGGCGGCGCAGACGCCGCTCAGCACGTAGGTCAGCATCACCATCAGGCGGGTGTTGACCCCGGCGTTGCGCGCGGCGCGAATGTTGATCCCCACCGCCTCAATAAACATGCCGAGCGCCGTTTTGCGGGTGAAGAGCCAAAAGACAATAAGCGTGACCAGGGCAATAATCACTGGCGTCGGGAAGAACAGAAGGTTACCGCTGCCAAGCCATGCCAGGCTCGGAGAGTTGAAGGTAACAATCTGTCCCGAGGTGATCAGCTGTGCGACCCCGCGCCCGGCCACCATCAGGATCAGCGTAGCGACAAAGGGCTGAATTTTCAGCACCGCCACCAGAATGCCGTTCCATAGTCCGGCCAGCACGCCGGTGCCTAAGGCCGCCAGCAGTACCACCGGCAGGCTGTGACCGGCCACGGTCATTGAGGCTGCCGTGGCCCCGGCGATAGCCATCACCGCGCCGACGGAGAGATCTATTCCGCCGGTGGCGATCACCAGCGTCATCCCAATCGCCAGCAGCGCCACGGGCGCGGCGCGGTTTAAAATATCGATCGGGCTGCCAAACAGGCGGCCATCCTGAACAATAATCTGGAAGAAATGCGGTGCGACAAGGCTATCTACCAGCAGCACCACCAGCAGCGCTGCAATTTGCGGCGTGCCGGTTGGCCAGCTAAAGCGGCGCTTTGACTCACCGGTTTGCGAAAGCGAACGAGACATCACGATTCACTCCTTACGCCGCGATGGCATTCATGATTGCCGGAACGGACAGTTTATCCAGCGGGATCTCTGCCACCTGTTTGCGATCGCGCATGATGATGACGCGATCGGCATAGCCCACCAGCTCCTCCAGCTCGGATGAGATAACCAGCAGGGCCAGCCCGTCCGCACAGAGCGTTTCGATAAGCCGGATAATTTCGGCGTGCGCGCCCACGTCGATACCGCGCGTCGGCTCGTCAAGGATCAGGAACTGCGGTTTGGTCAGCAGCCAGCGAGAGAGCAGCACCTTCTGCTGGTTACCGCCGGAGAGAAATTCAATCGGCTGTTCCGCGCTCGGGGTGCGGATGCCGAGCTGGCGGATAAAGCGCTCGGCGATAGCGTTTTGCTCTTTACGAGGGATCGGGCGTAGCCAGCCGCGCTGGGCCTGCAGGGCCAGGATGATATTTTCCCGCACCGAGGCGGCGGCAATGATGCCGTCCGTTTTCCGGTCTTCCGGGCAGAAGCCAACGCCCAGACAGGAGGCCTGATGCGGCGATCGCAGGGTTTGCGGTTTGCCCTTGATCAGCGCGGTGCCGCTGTCGGCAGGCTTGATTCCGAAGATCACCTCGGCGGTTTCGGTTCGGCCCGAGCCCAGCAGGCCCGCCAGCCCGACAATTTCGCCGGGACGCACCTCAAGGTTAAACGGCGATATCACGCCTTTCTTGCCGTAATCGCTGAACGCGGCAACCGGTTTTTCGCTCAGCAGCGTGCGGCCCGCGCGCTGGAGCGCGTTGGTTTCCAGCTCGCGGCCCAGCATCATTTTCACCAGCTCGATCTGCGGCAGCTCGCGGGTTTCGCGGCAGCCGACAAAGCTGCCGTTGCGCAGCACCGTAATGCGGTCGCTCACCTCATACACCTGATCGAGGAAGTGCGTGACGAAGATCAGGCTCACGCCCTGATCGCGCAGCTGGCGCATCAGGGTGAAGAGCATCTCAACTTCCTGGGTATCGAGGCTGGCGGTGGGTTCATCGAGGATCAGCACCTTCGCAGAGAGATCGATCGCGCGACAGATGGCGACGATCTGCTGCATCGCCACGGAAAAGCGGTTCAGCGGCTCGCGAACGTCGAGGGAGAAGCCGTAGGACTCCATCAGCTTCGTGGCGCGCGCCTCCATCTCTTTTCGGCGCAGCAGGCCAAAGCGGCGTGGCTCGCGGCCAATAAACAGGTTGTCCGCCACCGACATATTCGGCAGCAGGTTCACTTCCTGGTAAACCGTCCCGATCCCCAGCTGTTGGGCGTGGGCGGTATTTTTTGGCGAAATGGCGTTGCCTTCCAGCCAGATGGTGCCGCGATCGGCGTGATAAACGCCGGTCAGCGATTTAATCAGTGTCGATTTTCCCGCGCCGTTCTCGCCCAGCAGCGCCATGATCTCACCGCGCCGCAGGCTGAAATCAACGCTATCCAGCGCCTTTACGCCGGGGAAGAATTTACTCAAGCCCTCTGTGCGGAGGATTTCCTGGTGTTGTTCAGTTTTCATATTCACGTCCCCGGCACGTTCCCGTAGGCCGGGTAAGCGCAGCGCCACCCGGCAATTTCACTGGATCAGTAGCCCATATTCTTCTTCTTCTCTAACTCTTCTTTCGCTGTATCAGGCAGGTAGAGCGTGGACTTGGTGACGGTCACCTTCTCAGGCATCGTGCCGTCTTTCTTGAATTTCTCCAGCGCGTCGAATGCCGGGCCCGCCATGTTCGGCGTCAGCTCGACGCTGGCATTGGCTTCACCGTCGATCATCGCTTTGTAGATGTCCGGCACGCCGTCGATAGAGCCGGTGAGGATATCTTTGCCCGGCTTCAGGCCCGCTTCTTTAATCGCCTGAATCGCCCCGATCGCCATGTCATCGTTGTGGGCGTAAACCATGCAGATATTCTTGCCGTTGTTTTCAGCCTTGATAAAGCTCTCCATAACCTCTTTACCCTTACTGCGGGTAAAGTCGCCGGACTGGGAGCGGATAATCTTGATGTTTGGCGCTTTGGCAATAGCCTCAGCAAACCCTTTCTTACGGTCGATGGCCACGCTCGCGCCGACGGTGCCCTGCAGTTCAACGACGTTACACGGCTTGCCGTCGACCTGTTTAATCAGCCAGTCGCCAATTAACTGCCCTTCAAGCACGTTATTCGCGGTGACGGTGGTCATATAGAGAGATTTGTCTTTAACATCGATGGAACGGTCGAGCAGGAAGACCGGAATTTCAGCGTCTTTCGCTTCCTTCAGAACCGGTTCCCAACCAGTCGCCACCACTGGCGCAATAAAGATGGCATCCACGCCCTGGGCGATAAACGAGCGCACGGCTTTGATCTGGTTTTCCTGCTTTTGCTGACCATCGGCGATTTTCAGGGTGATGCCGCGTTTCTGAGCCTCGCTTTTCGCAACGTTGGTTTCCGCCGCACGCCAGCCGGATTCAGAGCCAACTTGCGAAAAACCTACGGTTAAGGGAGCGGCCATCGCCATAGACGACATGGCTGCCGAAACTGCTGTGACAAGAAGTAAGCGCTTCCACATATGAGCGTCCTCGTAGGGGTGTTTATTGTTGGTTAAAAGATGTTCTGCGAAATGACTATAGCCAATGAAATATGTAACGAATTGCGTTACATCACACTTCAGGAAAGTGAATAAAATGTTAATCACAAGTTTGTAATCGCTTTCATTTCACCATTAAAAATGCGGCTGTGTTTATGGATTTTCCTGTCATGGAAACGGTCTGAAAAGTGGGTCTTGCGGGGAGAGAAAGCGAAAAGAGGCGGAGACATTCAGCGTGAGTTGGCTATAATACCTGCCACTTGTTTACCATCCATTTTAAAGGACACCGACATGAGCTTACTCAACGTCCCAGCGGGTAAAGAACTGCCAGAAGACATCTACGTTGTTATTGAAATCCCGGCCAACGCAGATCCAATCAAATACGAAATCGACAAAGACACCGGTGCGCTGTTCGTTGACCGTTTCATGTCTACCGCCATGTTCTATCCGTGCAACTACGGCTACATCAACCACACCCTGTCTCTGGACGGTGACCCGGTTGACGTGCTGGTTCCAACGCCATACCCACTGCAGCCAGGCTCCGTCATTCGCTGCCGTCCTGTTGGCGTGCTGAAGATGACTGACGAAGCGGGTGAAGATGCGAAGCTGGTTGCGGTACCGCACACCAAGCTGAGCAAAGAGTACGATCACATTAAAGATGTGAATGACCTGCCAGAGCTGCTGAAAGCGCAGATCGCCCACTTCTTCGAGCACTACAAAGACCTCGAAAAAGGCAAATGGGTTAAGGTTGACGGCTGGGACAACGCAGAAGCAGCGAAAGCGGAAATCATCGCCTCTTTCGAACGCGCTGCTAAGAAGTAATTCTTACTGCCAGACACAAAAAACAACGCCACCTCACGGTGGCGTTGTCGTTTTTCAGTACTGGTCTCTGTCTAACCAGTTACCGCTTACAATCCGCGTTAACCCGTCGACCGGACGCTGGTAGACATACATCCACGCGCTTCCGTACGGTGTCTGGATCAACTGGCGAGCGTATTCACCGCCCCTGGTGCGCAAGGCATCAAGTTCGGCAAGTGTAGCATTATCAATACGATAAACTTCACCCTGTACTGTTCCTTCGCCGGGAACCGCGCCTGGATAGTGGCCCAGGCTGTACAACTGGTAGTTCTCGATATTGTAATTCCCCAGTAGCTGGGCATTGGTCATCCAGTGACTGTTGCCTTGCCTGGTTCGTAAACTGCCGTAGACAAATATTCGCATTGCTAAAACTCAAACTGATAGAGCAGATCAAGTGCCTGGTCTACGCCGGACACTGCTTCCAGATATAGCTTAGGCATCAGGCGATAGCGTAACGTGAGTGTTGCCAGTGAGTCAAAGATCCCCACACCATATTTTACCTGCAGACCCGGCAGTACATAGCCGCTGACCACCACCTGCGAGGAGTCACCCACGCCCTGGGTGTCCAGCGCCAGATTGCTTACGCCGAACGTCTCGCCGATTTTACCCACAACCTGCCCACTTTGTGCAACCCCCAGACCGACCAACATTGAGGTCATCGCCGCACTGTCGCTTTGTCCGCTGTCCAGACCTTGTCCGCGCAGCAGATAAGAGAGGGCTTCCTGCTGCGACATCGCCGGGTCGGAGAAGATCTCCGCCTTCGGTTCGTCGGCAGAGCCAGTGACGCGTACGCCAGCAATGACGTCGTTTTCCGTCGCTTCCGGGTTACGAATCGCTTCGATGTTCAACAGCGGTTGATCCGGTGGGCCGGAGAACAGCAGCTCGCCTTTACGGACAATCAGATCCTGACCATAGGCATGGAAACGCCCTTCAGGAATATTGATCTGCCCATTGAGGCCAAGCCCTTGTTTATCCTGCGCCACTTTCAGGTCGCCCGTGAGCCTCGCCTTCAGCCCAAACGCATCCAACCGCACGTTATTTCCCACGTGCACGATAAGGTTACTATTAATCGGTATACCAGCGCTCTTCTCTTCGGCAGGTTTCAGATTTTCATTGAGCATAACTTCATCACTGGAGACGCCGACCGCGCTTTCCGGCACCTCGTGAACCACGATGCGCGCCCACGGCACGTCCACGCGGCCATCCAGGGTGAAGAGGCTTGGCGTCGCCTCAAAGACCACGTCCGGCGAGACGTCCAGGCGCACCATTGGCGGTACGGTGATGCGCACCTTACTGCCTTTCGCGGCAATACGGGCGCGCCAGTTGTCGAGCTGGCTCCAGTCCGCGTCGCCGCTCAGGTTGATTTGCCCCTGCTGAGTTAATACCGAGCCGTTCAGCATCGAGCTCATGCCGTTGAAGTTCATCGCAATCTGGCTGGGCTGCATATCGAATGGCATAAAGTTACCGTCGATATCCACACCGCTGAGCCGCAGCTGGCCGAACAGCTGAGGGCTTTGCGCGTTGCCCGCCAGGCGCAGGTTGGCATTCACCATGCCCTCGGCTTTTTCCCCGCGGGCGAAGATCGGGTTGACCATCGCCAGGTTGAAGTTACGAATATTGACGTTGCCGCCCAGATTGCGCCGCCCCTGCGGATCGGTAATCTGTATCTGCCCATCCATCTGGCCGTTGTTGGTCAGACGGATAAGCCACCCCAGCTCCGCACGGTTGTTATGCAGGTCTGCACTCACATTCAGGGTGTCGAAGGCCACCGGCAGCGTCGCATCGTTCACCTCCTGCGTTACCTTCACGTTGCGCCCGGAAAGCGTGACGCTGCCCTGCGGCAGCCCCTCTTTGGTGGTGTCCCAGGCGACATCGGCTTTCCCGCTGAAGACGCCGCTGGCCTGCGTGGTGTCCGGCATAAACGGTTTCAGCATCGCCAGATCGAAGCGGTTCAGGTTGATCTGCGCGCGCCCTTCCGCCCCCGCATCAATGGTCTGCGGCACGCACAGCTCCGCGTTCGGGTTGGTCCAGCAGTGAGGCCCGATGCTGATCTTCTGCTCGGCGTTGCGGTAGTCCAGCGCAATGGAGCGCGAGAGCGCCAGCGGCCCCACCGGGGTGTTGAAGCGGGTGTTGTCCAGCGTTCCTTTCCAGCGCGTTTCCTTCCGGTCGAAGCTGCCGGTCAGGTGAAGCTGGCCGGAGACGGGCTCGCCCTGCACGCGCAGCTGGAGGTCGTGCTGTTTCTCGTTACCTTTGGCGTCCAGAGTCACCAGGCTGATGTTCACGTCCGGCTGGGAAATGCGCTCCACGCGCAGGTTCAGGTTGCCGCCGATCTGATCGGTGGATTTCACATCCCCTTCCACGCGGACGCGGGCAACGCTCAGCTCCTGCCAGCGCAGATTGTTAGCGGTGATATCTGCCAGCAGCTGCGGCGCGTCCACGGTGCCGCGCACTTTCACGAGTCCTTTCGCCGTACCGCCCAGACCCGGCAGGGCGTTATCCAGATTCGGCGCGTCGATGGTGGCGTCAAGATTGAGATCTTTTACCCCCAGCTCGCCTTTGATATCCGCCGTGTTGCGGCCCAGCGCCACGTGCAGTCCCGGGATAATCCACTGCAGGTAGCTGTTGCCCTTCACCGAGCCTTCAACATTCACCTTGTTCTGCTTCACGTTCCCGGTGAGCTTGATTTCCGGCACGTCCATCTGCCACGTGCCGCCGTAGAGGCTGCCGCGGGTTTTGATCAGCCCGTCCAGCTTCGACGGCCAGTCCGGCACCTCTTTGGCGGTGTTAATTCCCGTCAGCTTCAGCTCGCCGCGCCAGCTGATCGCCTGCTGCCAGTCGAGCAGCGCGGTCAGTTCCGTTTTGCCTTCCAGCGCCGCGACGGTCAGCTTGTCGAGGTTAACCTGCTGTTCGTTGCCTTTTGCATCCAGGGTGATGGTCGCGGGCGGCACGCCCTGCCCCTTCACCGCAGTGCGGAACGAGAGCGTGTAGTCGGTCATCTTGCCGCTCAGCTTCAGCTTCAGATCGTCGGCCTGATACTGTTTTTCGCCGGTAAACGGCCAGTAAAGCTGCTTGCTGACAACCTCCAGATTGAGCGGCAGCCCGGCTTCCGCCAGCTGGGTTTGCGCGCGCAGGGCCATGTCTACCGGGCCGGAGAGATTCACCCCGATATCCAGCTTCTCGCGCAGCGCCCCGCCCACTTTAACCTTCACTTTTTCGCCCTTCAGCGGGTCGATATTCAGGGCGCTATTGAGGGTGATATCCACCGGCCAGCTGTCGCGCAGCAGGGCGTTGCCTGACGCGTTCACCGAACCCTGGTTGGTATCGATATCCAGCGCGTCGAGCTTCATGTTGCCGTCAATGCTGCTGACTTTCAGCAGCATGTTAAAGACCGTCAGATCGGTGTCGCCGGTCAGGCGCAGCTGCTCGCCTTTGAACTCCTCAATGTTGAGGTTCAGCGGCAGATGCACGTCGGTCATTTCAGGCAGGACAGGCTTCGAGAAGAGTTCTTTCAGCGTTTCGCCCAGCGGCTTTTCTTCCGGCTGCGGGTTCTGGATCTTCGGTTCGACGATCTCTTCCTGCGCCACGTCGGCCACTTTCGGCAGCGCGATGAGTAAACCCTGCAGCGATGTAGGCGTCAGGGTCAGGTTTTTCTCCTGCCAGCGCAGGCCGGAGGTGAAATCCATCACCGAAACGGTGGTGTCGTCGATTTTGATGTTGACGTTATCGAGCGCCACCCGATAGAGCGCGATCGGGTACGGGGTAGAGAGGTTCAGCGGGCCGCTGTCCTCTTCCTCCACCGGCGCAGACTTCGGCATTTTCTTCGAATCTATCGCCACGTTGACGTCTTTAAGCGACAGATCGTTGACGCAGAGTTTGCTGTCGCGCAGGCAGCCCAGCTTCACCGCGAGGTGAAACTCCCCGGCGTTAACCGCCACGCCCGGCTGCGCATAGCGGATGTTCTTCAGACGCAGGTCGCGCCAGCCGCCCGTTACCTGACCAATTTCCAGCCCCGGCACCCAACGGTTCGCGGCGTTAAACAGCAGATGCAGCCCGGTCGTCGTTCCCACCAGAAACGCCACCGTACCGAGCAGCAGCACGATAAAAATCAGCACCCCGAGGCTTATTTTCTTCCATAAACTCATAATTCAGGCCCCAGACCGATGTAAAACTGTAATCCGTGTTCATCTTTGTCGCCCACCGGCACGGCGAAATCGAGCTTGATGGGCCCGACGGGTGACTGCCAGCGTACGCCCACGCCTGCACCGGTTTTAAAGTCGCTGCGGCGGATATCGTTCACCGCTTCACCACCGTCAACAAACATGGCGCCCCACCACTTGCCGCTGACGTTGTACTGATACTCCAGCGATCCGGTCGCCAGTTTAGATGCCCCGGTCAGCTGGCCTTTTTCGTTTTCAGGTGAGATCGATTTGTACTTATACCCGCGAATGCTGCGGTCGCCCCCGGCGAAGAAGCGCAGGTCCGGCGGAACGCGCTCGAAATCACCCGTCTCAATCCAGCCGAGATTGCCGCGCATCACAAAGCGGTGTTTGTCATACAGCGTGCGGATCCAGACGTTTTGCGCCTGCACCACCGTGAAGTCGACGTCAGAGCCCCACATCGTATTGGAGTAGTCGATAGAGTAACGCTGTGAATCACCCCAGGTTGGCATCAGGCCGCCGCGCGAGCGGGTGCGGCTGATCATCACGCCCGGATAAAGCAGCATAGTGGTGTTGGTGACGTTTGCCTGGGTAAAGTGATCGAGGCTCCAGCGCAGGTTAATGGCGCGCTGCCAGCCGCTGGAGAGATCCCAGAAGCGTGAAACCGCAAGCGTCGTCGAGTCCTGCTCGGTATCGTTCAAATCGGTACGCTTAAAGCCGCCCTGCACCAGGTAATATTGCTCAAGCGGGTTTTTCAGCAGCGGTATTTTATAGCTGAAATCAAGCTGCTGTTCCGGTGCGGAAATGCTGGCGCTGGTGGTCAGGCTGTGGCCGTAGGAGTTCATCCACGGCTTTTTCCAGGAGGTCTTCACGCGCGGACCGACGTCTGTCGAGTAGCCAACACCGGTCTCAATGGTGTTCTCGGTGCGCGGCGAGACAACGCCATGCAGCGGCAACACCTTGGTTTTGCGAGACTTATCAAATTCCGGTGCGACAACCACGGAGTTAAACCAGCCGGTAGCGGAGAGGCGTCGGTTCAGCTCTCCGAGGTCGCTCGACTGGTAGTAGTCCCCTTTTTTGAAGGGCACGAGGTTTTGCAGATACTCTTCACGAATTTGCGAACCTTCAAACGTTACATCGCCAAAGCGGTAGCGCTCACCGCTGTCGTAGTCAATATCCCAGAAGGCCTGACGTCGCTCCAGCGCAATGCCCAGCTGGCTTTTATTGAACTGGCTGTCGAAGTAGCCCTTGCGCAGGGAGACGCTCGTCAGCTCTTTTTTGAAGTGGTCGTAGTCACCGTGGTTGAGCACGGTGCCGATTTTCGGCCGCGTACTGAGCAGGTCCAGGTAGTCGCGGTCGGTACGCGCGCCGCCGCGCAGGATGACGTTCGTGCCGCCAATCAGCACCGGCTCGCCCGGCGAGACGCGGGCAATAAGCACCTGACGCCCCTTCTTTGGCGGCGGGCGAAGATCGAAATCAATGGTGGGTTCGTAATACCCCAGCGCTTTTAGCCCTTCACGGATCGCGTCATCCACGCGCGCGCGAAAACGCCGGTCCGGCGTCACCTCATCGCTCTGGATGGTCGACAGCTGCGCACGCACGTTTTTTTCCAGCGTCCCGGATAACCCCTCAACCTGCAAACGGACATTCGCCGCGCTGGCAACCCCGCTTGTCAGCAATACACTGACTAAACATAACTGGCGGATTTTTGTCACGTTTTCTCCTGAATATCCCTTTTCCACCCTGGAAGCAAATGAAGCGCCGCCGTGCGGCAAAATACGGCCCGGAAGCCAAAAACCCAAAACGTGGGTTGAAAACGGGTGTAACACCCAAATATTTCTTATGATTAAATCTAGTCTCATTCAGCGCATTTATTGTGTTCAATTAAACGCTTCGTGACAACCTTAACCGAAACATCGCACCCCGGGAGGCCCCATCGTGAGTTTATTCGACAAGAAGCATCTGGTTTCACAAGCTGATGCATTACCGGGACGCAACACCCCTATGCCTGTGGCGACCTTACACGCCGTCAATAACCATTCAATGACCAACGTTCCTGATGGAATGGAAATCGCCCTGTTCGCCATGGGCTGCTTCTGGGGCGTTGAGCGCCTCTTCTGGCAACTGCCCGGCGTTTACAGCACCGCGGCCGGCTACACGGGCGGTTATACGCCGAATCCAACCTACCGCGAAGTCTGCTCCGGCGAAACCGGCCATGCGGAAGCGGTACGCGTGGTATATGACCCGACGGTCATCAGCTACGAACAGCTCCTGCAGGTCTTTTGGGAAAACCACGACCCGGCGCAGGGCATGCGTCAGGGCAACGACCACGGCACACAGTATCGCTCGGCCATTTATCCGCTCACGCCTGAGCAGGACGCCGCCGCGCGCGCCAGCCTTGAGCGTTTCCAGCAGGCCATGCGTGAAGCAGGCGATACGCGCGAGGTGACCACGGAAATCGCCACCGCGAAGCCGTTCTACTATGCCGAGGACGATCATCAGCAGTATCTGCACAAAAACCCGTACGGCTACTGCGGCATCGGGGGCATCGGCGTCTGCCTGCCGCCACAGCTGGCCTGATTATTAACCGTTAAATCGTCACCCGTACCGGACAGCGCACGCTGTCCGGTCTGTTTTATGCCAAAAATGTGACCTCTGGCAGATTTACATCTCTTTACGCTATACTACCGCTGAAATAATCGGCTCAACGCTACGAGCTGACGTTCTACGTGTTTTCACACAAATGGTATCAACTCCCCTTCTGAGGATCTGGCGAGAAGCCGGATAAACTATGTTAAACAGTATTTTAGTAATACTTTGTCTTATTGCCGTCAGTGCATTTTTCTCGATATCTGAGATCTCGCTGGCCGCGTCCCGTAAAATCAAACTGAAGCTGCTTGCCGACGAGGGCAACATCAATGCCACCCGCATCCTGAAAATGCAGGAAAATCCCGGCATGTTCTTCACCGTGGTGCAGATTGGCCTTAACGCGGTCGCCATTCTCGGCGGTATCGTGGGCGATGCGGCCTTTTCTCCAGCGTTTTATAGCCTCTTTGTCAAATACATGTCCGCTGAGCTTGCCGAACAGCTGAGCTTTATTCTCTCCTTCTCGCTGGTAACCGGCCTGTTCATCCTCTTTGCAGACCTGACCCCGAAACGCATCGGTATGATTGCGCCAGAAGCTGTAGCTTTGCGTATCATCAACCCGATGCGCTTCTGTCTGTACGTGTTTCGTCCGCTGGTGTGGTTCTTCAACGGCCTGGCGAACGTGATTTTCCGCATCTTTAAGCTGCCAATGGTGCGTAAAGACGACATCACCTCTGACGACATTTATGCGGTGGTGGAAGCCGGCGCGCTGGCCGGAGTGCTGCGTAAGCAGGAACACGAGCTGATTGAGAACGTATTTGAACTGGAATCCCGTACCGTGCCCTCTTCCATGACGGGCCGCGAAAACATTATCTGGTTCGATTTACATGAAGATGAGCAGAGCCTGAAGAACAAAGTAGCGCAGCATCCTCACTCCAAGTTCCTGGTCTGTAATGAAGATATCGACCACATCATCGGTTACGTCGACTCCAAAGACCTGCTGAACCGCGTGCTGGCAAACCAGAGCCTGGCGCTCAACAGCGGCGTGCAGATCCGCAATACCCTGATTGTGCCGGACACCCTGACGCTCTCCGAAGCGCTGGAAAGTTTCAAAACCGCCGGGGAAGACTTCGCGGTGATCATGAATGAATACGCGCTGGTGGTGGGTATCATCACGCTGAACGACGTGATGACCACGCTGATGGGAGACCTGGTTGGCCAGGGACTGGAAGAGCAGATTGTTCAGCGTGACGATAATTCATGGCTGATCGACGGCGGTACGCCGATTGAAGACGTCATGCGCGTGCTGGATATCGACGAGTTCCCGCAGTCCGGTAACTACGAAACCATCGGCGGCTTTATGATGTTTATGCTGCGTAAAATCCCGAAACGCACCGACTCGGTGAAGTTCTCCGGCTACAAGTTTGAGGTGGTGGATATTGATAACTACCGCATCGACCAGCTGCTGGTGACGCGTATTGACAACAAGCCGACCGTACTGGTGCCGAAGCTGCCGGACGCGGAAGAGAAGGTGTCGGCATAACGTACCTACCCCCACAAACATCAACGGCTCCCATCGGGAGCCGTCTTTTTAACTACCTACTGCATAGCACGTTGGTTAAGCCATCTCAGTTTGCAGACGCATAACCTGACGGTTGACTTCGGACATCACAGACAGGTGCTGTTTGTCCTTCACTTTTGGGACAAGGATCTTGCCCTTATCAAACTCAAAAGCGCCAACATCCTTGATGTACAACCGTCCACGGAACAGGATCTTCACGTACTTCGCCACCTGAAGCGGGTTGTAGCGTTGGAAAATTTTCATTCTTGTATCTCCTGCGAATCATACGCTCTTGCGGTGCCACAATCGGCCCGACTGTCCTGAGCGCAAATTTTGATGCCCAATGACTATAGACCAGAACTACGGTGTTACCCAGTGTGCATAAGTTTATTTACCGTTTGATTACAATTATTCAGAATAATCTTTGCAAAGCGTGAGAGAGAGCAGTATAAGCCGTCGTTTTTTCATGGATATGTGCGTTCACCCGCAAACTGGCACTCGGATTGCGGGAAAACCACATTGATCGCACTTATGATTAAAAGCGTATGACCAAGTGGTCGGATCACCTGCAAACAATAAGGAAACGCCATGACCCTACGTAACATCCTTGCGGCAGCCTGCCTGCTGCTGCCCCTGTGGGCTTCCGCTCACAGCATTGAAAAAGGACAACGTGTACCGCCAGTCGGCATTGCTGACCGGGGAGAATTGATTCTCGACAATGAGAAGTTTAGCTATAAAGCCTGGAATAGCGCGCAGCTCGCGGGCAAAGTGAGAGTTGTACAACATATTGCCGGTCGTACATCCGCAAAAGAGAAGAATGCCAGCCTGGTGGAGGCGATCAAGGCCGCAAAATTCCCCCATGACCGCTACCAAACCACCACGATTGTGAACACTGATGATGCCATTCCTGGCTCCGGGATGTTTGTGCGTTCAAGCCTTGAGAGCAATAAAAAGCTCTACCCGTGGTCGCAGTTTATCGTCGACAGCAACGGCGTGACGCGTAAGGCCTGGCAGCTTGAGGAAGAGAGCTCCGCGATTGTCGTGCTGGATAAGGACGGCCGCGTGCAGTGGGTGAAAGACGGCGCGTTAACTCAGGAAGAGGTGCAGCAGGTTGTCGCCCTGCTGCACAAACTGCTGGCTCAGTAAAGAGAGACGCGGAAGCCGGGGTTGAGGAATGATTCGCGCGGGGTATAGTCCAGCGGCTTGCCCTGCCAGTCATGGACATGCGCCCCGGCGGCCGCGGCAACGGCATGGCCTGCCGCGGTATCCCAGACGTTGGTTGGCCCAAAGCGCGGATACAGCTGCGCCTGACCTTCCGCCACCAGGCAGAATTTCAGCGACGAGCCAATCGAGGTGGTCTGGTGTTCACCCAGCTGTTGCAGGTATTCCTCCAGCTCGCTGTCGCTGTGCGAGCGGCTAATCACCACCAGCGGTGGACGGGCATCGCGCACCTGGATCTGCTTGCGTACGCCGCACTCCTCCTTCCAGGCCTTCCCTTCTGCAGCGCTGTACATCACCTTCATTACCGGCGCGTAGACCACGCCGAGCACCGCTTTACCCTTCTCAATCAGGGCAATATTGACGGTGAACTCACCGTTGCGCTTGATGAACTCTTTTGTCCCGTCCAGCGGATCGACCAGCCAGTAGCGCTGCCAGTGCTGGCGCTCGTCCCAGCTTTGCGGCGCTTCTTCAGACAGAACGGGGATATCCGGCGTTAAGGCCTGCAGACCTTGCAGGATCACCTTATGCGCCGCGATATCGGCCGCCGTGACCGGGGAGTCGTCCGCCTTGCTGACGACCTCCATCGGTTTAACACCGTCATACACCTGCATGATGGCATCTCCCGCATCCCGTGCGAGCTGACAAATCTTATCTAGCATTTTCCACCTCTTTGTTAACGCAGTGAGGTTAACTCTTTGTTTTAGTTATATCGTAATGTGAACAATTCCGCTATCTGTGAAGCAATTCCGGTTTCAGGTCGCTTTTTTCTGTCAGGATTCACATTTCTGTAAGCAACAAACGATAGATACATACTCTTTTGTGGAACGGATCGAAAAAAGGACTCCTCTGATGATTAAGTTTAGTGCAACGCTTCTGGCGACGCTGATTGCAGCGAGCGTGCAGGCGGCGACGGTAGATCTGCGTATTCTGGAAACGACCGATCTGCACAGCAATATGATGGACTTCGATTACTACAAAGATACCCCTACGGAAAAATTCGGACTGGTACGTACAGCAAGTTTGATCAACGCCGCGCGGGGTGAAGTCAAAAATAGCGTGCTGGTGGACAACGGCGATCTCATTCAGGGCAGCCCGCTCGGCGACTACATGGCGGCGAAAGGTCTGAAGAAAGGCGAGATCCATCCCGTTTATAAAGCGATGAACACGCTGGACTATGCCGTCGGCAACCTGGGCAACCACGAATTCAACTACGGCCTGAAATACCTGCACGATGCGCTGGCCGGCGCGAAGTTCCCGTACGTTAACGCCAATATCATCGACGTTAAGACGCAAAAGCCGCTCTTTACCCCATACCTGATTAAAGAGAGTGAAGTTGTCGATCGGGACGGTAAAAAGCAGACGCTGAAAATCGGCTATATCGGCTTCGTACCGCCGCAGATCATGACCTGGGATAAAGCCAACCTCGACGGCAAAGTGACCGTTAATGACATTACCGAAACCGCGCGCAAGTACGTGCCGGAAATGCGTGCGAAAGGTGCGGATGTCGTTGTCGTGGTGGCTCACTCAGGCCTGTCAGCCGACCCGTACCAGGCCATGGCGGAGAACTCCGTTTATTATCTGAGCGAAGTCCCGGGCGTTGACGCGATCCTGTTCGGCCACGCTCACGCCGTTTTCCCGGGCAAAGATTTCGCCAGCATTAAAGGGGCGGATATCGAGAAAGGGACGCTCAACGGCGTGCCGTCGGTGATGCCGGGCATGTGGGGCGACCACCTTGGCGTGGTGGATCTGGTGCTAAATAACGACAGCGGCAGCTGGAAGGTGACGCAGTCAAAAGCCGAAGCGCGCCCGATTTACGACGCGGCGGCTAAAAAATCCCTGGCAGGTGAAGATAAAAAGCTGGTCGACGTGCTGAAGCACGACCACGACGCCACCCGCGAATTCGTCAGCAAGCCGATCGGCAAATCCGCCGACAACATGTACAGCTTCCTGGCGCTGGTGCAGGACGATCCGACCGTTCAGGTGGTCAACATGGCCCAGAAAGCCTATGCCGAACACTTTGTTCAGGGCGATCCGGATCTGGCAAAGCTGCCGGTGCTGTCTGCCGCAGCGCCATTCAAAGTGGGCGGACGCAAGAACGACCCGGCAAGCTATGTTGAGGTCGAAAAAGGCCAGCTGACCTTCCGTAACGCCGCCGATCTCTATCTCTACCCGAATACCCTGGTGGTGGTTAAAGCCACGGGGAAAGAGGTGAAGGAGTGGCTGGAGTGCTCCGCCGGGCAGTTTAACCAGATCGACCCGAAGAGCAGTAAACCACAGCCGCTGATTAACTGGGACGGCTTCCGCACCTACAACTTCGACGTGATCGACGGCGTAAATTACCAGATTGACGTCACCCAGCCGGCGAAATATGACGGCGAGTGCCAGGCGATTAACCCGCAGGCCGAACGCATCAAAAACCTGACGTTCAACGGCAAGGCGATCGACCCGAATGCAACCTTCCTGGTGGTGACCAATAACTACCGTGCCTACGGCGGTAAGTTTGCCGGTACGGGCGATAGCCACATCGCTTTTGCGTCACCGGACGAAAACCGCTCGGTGCTGGCGGCGTGGATCGGCGCGGAGTCGAAGAAGGCGGGCGAAATTCACCCGGCGGTGGATAACAACTGGCGTCTTGCGCCAATCCACAGCGATGCGAAACTGGATATCCGCTTTGAAACGTCACCGTCCGATAAAGCAGCCGCGTTTATTAAGGATAAGGCGCAGTATCCGATGAAGAAGGTTGCGACGGATGATATCGGGTTCGCGATTTATCAGGTGGATTTAAGCAGGTAGCGGTGATTGTGCCGGGTAAGGCGAAACCGCCACCCGGCTTTTACGCCGCACGCTCATCCCGATTCGCCATCACCTTCGGCGTATTGACTTCAATCCAGTCCGCCAGCGCGGCGACTTTCTCGCTCACCTCAATGCCCATCGGTGTCAGGCTATACTCGACGTGCGGCGGCACGACCGGATACGACACGCGATCGACAAACCCGTCCTGCTCCAGCGCCTGAAGCGACTGGGACAGCATCTTTTCGCTCACCCCGCCCATTTTATGGCGCAGCTCGCTAAAACGGTGCGTTCCTCCGCGCAGAGCCAGCAGAATCAGCACGCCCCAGCGGCTGGTAACGTGTTTAAGCACCTCCCGTGAAGGGCACTGTTCCGCGAAGAGATTGCCATCGCGCATTTGCTCGCTGAGCGTTGGGATCGTTTTTTTCATACTTACCTTTTTGTGCGTACTTACTAAAAGTTAGCTATGGTGATAGTGTGCCACAACACCAGACAAACACGAAGGAGATTTATCATGATCGCGATTACCGGCGCTACCGGCCAGCTTGGCCAGCACGTTATTGAAGAACTGCTGAAAACCGTTCCAGCAAACCAGATTGTTGCCATTGTTCGTAACCTGGCGAAAGCTGAAGCGTTAAGCAACCAGGGTATTGTGGTTCGTCAGGCGGATTACACCGATAAGGCCGCCTTTACTGCCGCGCTGAGCGGCGTGGAAAAGCTGCTGCTCATCTCCTCAAGCGAAGTGGGCCAGCGCGCGACCCAGCACCAGAACGTGATCAACGCCGCCAAAGCGGCAGGCGTGAAATTTATCGCCTACACCAGCCTGCTACACGCGGATAAATCACCGCTGGGTCTGCACGTTGAACATGTCGAAACCGAGAAAGCGTTGGCAGAATCTGGCGTGCCATACGCCCTGCTGCGCAACGGCTGGTACACCGAAAACTACCTGGCGAGCGCGCCGCCTGCGCTGGAACACGGCGTATTCATTGGTGCCGCAGGCGAAGGCAAAATTGCCTCTGCCACCCGCGCAGACTATGCCGCGGCGGCAGCCAAAGTGATCGCTGAAGAGGGTCATGCGGGCAAGGTATACGAACTGGCAGGCGACCACGGCTGGACATTGAGCGAGCTGGCGGCGGAACTGAGCAAGCAGAGCGGTAAACCTGTGGCGTATCAAAACCTGAGCGAAGCAGACTTTGCAGCCGCATTGAAGAGCGTGGGTTTACCCGCCGGGCTGGCGGATATGCTGGCGGACTCCGACGTGGGCGCGTCCAAAGGCGGTCTGTTTGACGACAGCCGTACCCTGAGCAAGCTGATTGGCCGCCCGACTACACCGCTGGCGGAGAGCGTCAAAGCCATTCTGTAATTGTTACGGATTGGTTATTTTTTGTGGCATCCCCTCGGGTCATCTCTGATAATGTAGTGATGACCCATGAGGAGGCTCATCGTGCAAGGCGTACCGGAACAGTTTACTGACGAGAGAGACAGCGCGCGCTTTCGCCATCTGGCGCAGCTGCCAGGCCTTGAGCTGTATCACGCGCACATTTCTGACTACGCCTTTGAGCCCCACACCCATGAAGCCTTCGGCATCGGCACCATCGAAACCGGTGCCGAACGCTTTCGCTATCGCGGCACCCAGCATCTCGCACCTGAAAAATCCGTTGTTACCATGAACCCGGACGAGATCCATACCGGGGAGTCCGCGACCGAAGACGGCTGGCGCTACCGGATGGTCTACATCGAACCCGATCTTCTGGAAGAGGTAACCGGCCTGCGCCACTGGTGGTTCAGCGACGTAACCCGTTACGACCCGCAGCGCTCTCAGCAGATCGGCAGGCTAATTTACGGCCTGTGGCATACGGACGATCCGCTGGCGCAAAAAGGCTTATTGCTGGATCTGATCGAGACCTTTCAGCCGCTAGCCCATCACGCGCCGGTGGTTCAGGAAGGCGCACACCGTTTCGAGCGCGTGCGCGAGTATTTGCACGACAACTATATGCACGCCCTGACGCTGGACGAACTGGCGAACGTTGTCTCGCTCAGCCCGTACCATTTCCAGCGCCAGTTCAAAGCCCATTTTCACGTTACGCCGCACCAGATGTTGATGGCTATCCGCCTGTGGCGCGCCAAGGCGTTTCTCACCCACGGTATGCCCGCCGCCGAAGTCGCCGCCGCAACGGGGCTGACCGACCAGTCGCATTTAACCCGCGCCTTCACCCGCCGCTACGGCATTACGCCCGTGCGCTACCAGAAACAGGTCGCCCGGCGCTAATGCGCAATCTCATACAATACGCGCGCGTTTCCCCCTTCTAGACTGAGTGCAGAGTAAATCAATGTGGATGGAAAAATGATTAGCGGCGTGTTGTATGCCCTGCTTGCAGGTCTGATGTGGGGGCTGATCTTTGTCGGCCCTCTGATCGTGCCGGAATACCCGGCGATATTGCAGTCTACCGGACGTTATCTGGCGCTCGGGCTGATTGCCCTTCCTCTGGCATGGCTGGGGCGTACGCGCTTGCGACAGCTCAGCCGTCAGGACTGGGGCACCGCGCTGGCGCTGACCATGATGGGCAATCTCATCTATTACGTCTGCCTGGCAAGCGCCATTCAGCGAACCGGAGCGCCGGTGTCGACCATGATTATCGGCACGCTGCCGGTGGTCATCCCCATCTTCGCGAATCTGCTTTATAGCCATCGGGACGGCAAGCTGGCGTGGTCGAAAATGATACCCGCCCTGGCCTGCACCGCCGTGGGGCTGGTGTGCGTCAATATCGCCGAGCTGCGCCACGGCCTGGCAGACTTCAGCTTATGGCGTTACGGTTCGGGGATCGTTTTAGCGTTCATCTCGGTCGCGTGCTGGGCCTGGTACGCCCTGCGCAATGCGCGCTGGCTGCGGGAGAACCCGGATAAACACCCGATGATGTGGGCAACGGCGCAGGCGCTGGTCACGCTCCCCGTCTCGTTAGTGGGGTATGCCGGCGCATGCCTCTGGCTGGGTCATCAGCAGCCGGAATTTGCCCAGCCCTTCGGGCCAAGACCCTGGGTCTTTATTGGCTTAATGGTTGCGATTGCGGTGCTGTGCTCCTGGGTGGGCGCGCTGTGCTGGAACATTGCCAGCCAGAAGCTGCCGACGGTGATCTTAGGGCCGCTGATTGTGTTCGAAACCCTGGCCGGGCTGCTGTACACCTTCCTGATGCGCCAGAGCGTGCCGCCGCTGTTAACGGCCTGCGGGATCGCGCTGCTGGTGGTGGGAGTGGTGATGGCGGTAAGAGCGAAGCCGGAAAAACCGAGGGTCGTTCCGGCTTCGGAGATGTGAGTAATGCCCAGCGGCGCTACGCTTGCAGGGCCTACAAAACAGTAGGTCTGGTAAGGCGTAGCCGCCACCGGGCAAGCCTTTAAAACGTTTCCCAGTTCGCTTCAGACGCCGTCGCTGCTGGCTGCGCTTTTGGCACATAGGTTTTCACCGGTGCCGCTTTGACCGCCTGATTACGCGTTATTTTGAACACCGCTACCGCTTCGTTCAGGCGTGCGGCCTGATCTTCCAGCGCCGCCGCTGCCGCCGCAGACTCCTCCACCAGCGAGGCGTTCTGCTGGGTCACGCGGTCCATCTCGGCTACCGCCTGACCAACCTGGTCTATACCGCGGCTCTGCTCGTCAGAGGCAGAGGCAATTTCGCCCATGATGTCGGTCACGCGGGTAACCGCGTTAACGATTTCCGCCATCGTCGCGCCCGCTTCGTTCACCAGCTGCGAGCCGGCGTTCACGCGCTCGCCGGAATCATCGATCAGCGCCTTAATCTCTTTTGCCGCCTGGGCGCTGCGCTGGGCAAGCGTGCGTACTTCTCCTGCAACCACCGCAAAGCCACGGCCCTGCTCGCCCGCACGCGCCGCTTCCACCGCCGCGTTCAGCGCCAGAATGTTGGTCTGGAAGGCAATGCCGTCGATAACGTTAGTAATTTGTGCGATTTTGCTGGAGCTGGTGGCGATCTCGTCCATGGTGCGCACCACGCCTTCCACCACGTTACCGCCCTTCTTCGCGGTTGAGGAGGCATCCAGCGCCAGACGAGACGCCTGACGCGCGTTATCCGCGTTCTGCTTCACGGTGGCGGTCAGCTGTTCCATGCTGGCTGCCGTCTCTTCCAGAGACGCGGCCTGCTGCTCGGTACGGGAAGAGAGGTCGTTGCTGCCCGCCGAGATTTCACCCGCACCGGTATAGATGGTGTCTGCGCCTTCACGCACCACGCCCACGGTGTTCGCCAGCGAGGTTTGCATCTCCTGCACGTTGCGCGCCAGGATAGCCATTTCGTTTTTGCCTTCAGCCTGAATCGGCTGGGTTAAATCCCCTGCCGCGATGGCGCGGATATGGTTGATCACCTCTTCCAGCGGCAGCAGCAGCACCCGGCGCATGGCGATCCAGCTGGAGATAATCACCGCAATGACGAGGATCATGACGGCAGAAAGGATCCACAGGATGCGCTTGTAGTCGCTTTCGTTATCCTGAATGCCTTTACTGGTGAGCGCAGCCTGCGCCTCGCGCCACTCGCGATAGACCTTTTGCATTGCCGTCTGCTTCTGTTCGGCATTCTGTTTGAACATATCTTCCAGGTTGCCCTGGCCCAGCAGAACGTTCATTTGCGTCAACGTGGCGGAGTAAATGCGGTACTGCTCTTCCAGCCGATCGGCCAGGTTCTCATCCAGACCCGGGGTATTCGGCAGGGCGTAGTATTTGTCGTAATGGACCTGCGCATTGGCCAGCAGATTTTTCGCGGTGTTAACCAGCTCGTTCAGCTGTCCGCCGTTAATCTGAGAGGCCATGCTGCTTTGCAGACGCAGCATCCCGCGGTTTAGCGTGACGCGCGCCTGGTTCAGGCTGATCCAGGCGTCGGTAAATTCCGCCACGTTCTGGCTGGAAAGCTGCGACACGGTGAAGTTGTCTTTATCGTTATTCAGCGCGTTGATAAAGATACCCGCGGAAATCACTTGCATGATGCCGAGCACAAGCAGCACCGAAATAAGAAGAGTAATGACTTTTATACGTTTAAACATGCGTTGCCTTTGTTATATGCAGGTTTGTCTGACGTGTATCTATCGGCACGCGCGGCGGGTTGTTTACTGTTTCTCCACCTTTAAAAACTTTCTAAACCACTTTCCTAAATCCATTCAGGGAGTTAAACGGGACATTTTTTTGTGATCCGTGTCGCACTTTCTCCCTTCCCTCTAAAGGGTTATAGCGCCGCCTTAAAGATGCATTTAATATGCATCTTATATTCTTGATGACGAGGTAACTGCTATGGCCTTTCGCGACCACCCCCTCGGCGAGCTGGCGCTCTCCATCCCTCGCGCTTCCGCGCTGTTCCGTAAATACGATATGGATTACTGCTGCGGCGGTAAGCAAACGCTGGCGCGAGCGGCCTCGCGCAAGGAACTGGACGTGGAGGCTATCGAAGCGGAGCTGGCGCTGCTGGCCGAACAGCCTGTTGAAAAAGACTGGCGCACCGCCCCGCTCACGGAAATCATCGACCATATCATCGTGCGTTACCACGACCGCCACCGTGAACAGGTGCCTGAGCTGATCCTGCAGGCAACGAAAGTTGAGCGCGTACATGCCGACAAGCCTTCCGTGCCGCGCGGTCTGGCAAAATACCTGACCATGCTGCATGAAGAGCTTTCCAGCCACATGATGAAAGAAGAGCAGATCCTCTTCCCGATGATTAAACAGGGAATGGGAAGCCAGGCGATGGGACCTATCAGCGTAATGGAAAGCGAGCACGATGACGCGGGCGAACTGCTGGATGTGATCAAACACACCACTAACAACGTCACGCCGCCGCCGGAAGCGTGCACCACCTGGAAAGCGATGTACAACGGCATTAACGAGATGATTGACGACCTGATGGAGCACATCAGTCTTGAGAATAACGTGCTGTTCCCGCGGGCATTGGCGGGGGAATAAAAAAGCCCGGTGGCGCTAGCGCTTACCGGGCCTACAACGTCCTCGAACATAGGCCGGGTAAGCGTCAGCGCCACCCGGCAATATGCTTAACGCATGCCTGCCATCCGTTTCTTACCGATAAACAGCCAGCCCAGCCCCAGCGCGATAAACCACAGCGGCGTGACGACCAGCGCCTGACGGGTGTCATCTTCGAGCGTCAGCAGCACCAGCACGAACACGAAGAACGCCATGCACACCCAGCACATCAGCTTGCCCAGCGGCATCTTGTAGATCGACTTCTCATGCAGGTGCGGACGCTGTTTGCGGTACACGAGGTACGAGCACAGGATAATGGTCCAGACGAACATGAACAGGATCGCCGACACCGTGGTGATCATAGTAAACGCGCCAATTACGCTTGGGTTTACGTAGAGCATCACCACGCCACCCAGCAGGCACATGCAGGAGAAGGTCAGCCCTTTCGCCGGTACCGCACGTTTAGAGAGTTTCGCAAAGGCGCTCGGCGCTACGCCCTCCTGCGCCAGACCAAACAGCATACGGCTGGTTGAGAACACGCCGCTGTTCGCAGACGATGCCGCAGAGGTCAGCACCACGAAGTTAATCAGGCTCGCCGCAGCAGGCAGCCCTACCAGCACGAACAGCTCAACGAACGGGCTCTTGCTGGGCACCACGGAGCTCCACGGCGTCACGGACATGATGATGATCAGCGCGAAGACGTAGAACATGATGATACGCACCGGTATGGAGTTGATGGCGCGCGGCAGGGACTTCTCCGGATCTTTGGTTTCCGCAGCGGTCGTTCCGACAAGCTCAATCCCCACAAACGCAAACACCGCAATCTGGAAGCCCGCAAAGAAGCCGCTGATGCCTTTCGGGAACCAGCCACCGTCATTCCACAGATGGGTGAAGGACGCCTGAACGCCCGTTGGCGACTGGAAGTGCGTCAGGACCATCACCAGGCCCACCACAATCAGCCCCACGATAGCGACAATCTTGATCATCGCGAACCAGAACTCCATCTCACCGAACATTTTCACGGTGGCGAGGTTGAGGCTCAGCAGCAGAATAATCACCGCCAGCGAGGCGACCCAGTCCGACAGCCCCGGGAACCAGAACTGCGCGTAAGCGGTAATCGCCACGACGTCCGCCATGCCGGTGACCACCCAGCAGAACCAGTAGGTCCAGCCGGTAAAGTAGCCCGCCCACGGGCCGAGCAGGTCCGACGCGAAGTCGCTGAAGGATTTGTATTCGAGGTTCGAGAGCAGCAATTCACCCATTGCGCGCATCACGAAGAAGAGCATAAAACCGATGATCATATAAACGAAGATGATCGACGGCCCGGCAAGACTGATGGTTTTGCCGGACCCCATAAACAGCCCGGTGCCTATGGCACCGCCAATGGCGATAAGCTGTATATGACGGTTTGTGAGATTGCGCCGTAGCGACTGTTCAGACGACGCCTCTTCTGCAGCGGCGACTTTGACCTGATCTACCATGTAATTTTTCCTGTTTATGCCTGTCTGTGTTGTTAAGGCTCTTCTGGCCTTTAAAAACGTCAAATAAATGACGGTCCCTTCGTAAGGGTTTATCGATATTAGGTAAGAATCGGCGGGATGAATACTATGATTTAGATATTATGTTAATAATATGTTGAAAGTGAGTGTCATATCACTCATACAGCGCGAAACAGCTCACAAAAATACACGCAACAGTTTCGTTTGCAAGATAAAATGTTGATTCCGTCGTAACTATGGGTTTTATCACTATTTTCCCCTCCCCTGACGGGGAGAGGAAATAAGAAAAGTCGATTACAGAATTTCCAGCAGCTCGACTTCAAATACCAGGGTGCTGAATGGCGGGATGGACGCACCAGCGCCACGCTCGCCGTAAGCCAGGTTGTGCGGGATGGTCAGTTCCCATTTGGAACCCACTGGCATCAGGGTCAGGGCTTCGATCCAGCCTGCGATAACGCCGTTGACCGGGAACTCAGCCGGTTCGCCGCGCGCCACGGAGCTGTCGAACACGGTTCCGTCGATCAGCTTACCGGTGTAGTGCACGCGAACGTGGTCGGTACGCGCCGGGATAGCGCCGTCGCCCTGGTTGATCACGCGGAACTGCAGGCCGGATTCGGTGCTGTTCACACCTTCGCGCTCGCGGTTCTCTTCCAGATATTTAACGCCTTCAGCTGCCATCTCTTCGAAGCGCGCGCGACGCACGGCGTCAGCACGTTCGTGGATTTCACGCAGCGCACGATGCACAACGTCAACCGGAACGGCAGGCTGTTTACCTTCCAGCGCATCAGCGATACCCGCCACCAGCGCTTCAGGTAACAGACCTTCCAGGCCGGATTCGCTCAGCTGCTGTCCTACCTGCAAGCCGATACCGTAACTTGCCTGCGCTTCGATAGTGTCAAAAGTCGGGGTGGTCATGGGTTTTCCTTCCATCACATTTAAAGTAGCGGGCAGCATATCAGCCATGCCCTTATGGGTAAAACTTTGTCTGAAGTTAAGGTGACAAACCGCGACGAAACAGAAACAATAGAGACAACCAGGATTAATCCCGAACTGATGTCACGGATGTCCGGTTTGCTACGTCGTTCAGGCAGTTAGCGAACTATACTTCGAAGCACAGGATATAAAAGACGCGGAGCAGGAGGAGAGCCATGCCCGGGCGATTTGAACTGAAACCTACCCTGGCGAAAATCTGGCAGGCGCCGGACAATTTTCGCATTATGGACCCGCTGCCTCCTCTGCACCGCAGGGGGATCATCATTGGTGCGCTGATGGTGATCGTGGGCTTCCTGCTTCCTTCCGGCGGTGATGATGTTGATACCGCGCCGGTCACCCGCAATGCGCAGCTGGATCTTCAGTCGCAAACGCGGCCGCAGCCTGACGCGCAGCCGATGCAGACGCAGCTGGTAACCCCGTCTAACGATCCGGGTCAGGTCGCGCCTGTTGAACCCGAACCCGTTCAGGATGAACAGGAGCAGGCCGCAGCGCCGTCTGAGCCGCAAACCCAGCAGCCGACCGGCATTGAGCAGCAGTGGCGTTCCTATCGCGTGGAGCCGGGCAAAACCCTGGCACAGCTTTTCCGCGACCACAACCTGCCGCCGACCGACGTGTATGCCATGGCAAAAGTGGAAGGCGCAGGTAAACCGCTGAGCAACTTACAGAACGGCCAGATGGTGCAGATTCGCCAGAACGCCAGCGGGGTGGTCACCGGGCTGACCATTGATACCGAAAATGGGCAGCAGGTGCTGTTTACCCGCCAGCCGGACGGCAGTTTCATCAGAGCACGTTAATGGCGTATGCCGGGTAAGGCGAAGCCGCCACCCGGCACTTTTGTTCTCAGGCACTCCGTTTATTCACCCACCAGATCCCCGAGCAGACCAGCACCAGCGCAATCGCGTATTTGATATCCAGAATGTTTTCGCCGAGGAAAATGGCGGAAAGTACCGTCCCTGCAACAGGAATGACAAAGTTGAACGGAGCAATCATGCTT
>NZ_JADCLB010000032.1:0-16628 GCF_014982245.1 Enterobacter cloacae complex sp. P6RS | reverse complement strand
GCAGCGTCAGATACCCCAGCACCGCAACGGCCTCCATGCTGTGCACTTCCAGCGTTCCGCCCGTGGCATAACCTCCCGCAACCAGCGCAGCCCCGCCTATCGCCAGCTGCCAGCCGGTCATCACCGTTGGGTCGACGGTCTGGGAAATACGTTTCCCGTAAAGCGTGGCGGCAGAGAGAATAAAAGCCGCCAGCACCACAAAACCGTCGCCTTTCCAGATAAACTGGAAATCGCTTAACCCACTGTGAAAGTTCACCAGCATCACCCCGGCAAACCCAAGAATACAGCCCAGCGTTTTGTTATAGCTGAGTTTGTCATTGTGGTAGATACAATGCGCCAGCAGTACGCTGAAGAAAGTCCCGGTGGCGTTCATGATTGAGCCGTTTACCCCCGTCGTGTAGGCCAGTCCTATATAGAAGAATGTGTACTGAATGGTGGTCTGGGTCAGCCCGAGGATCGTGAGCTGGCCAAACTGCGCGGGCGTGAGCCTGCCAATCGGTTTGCGCTGGGCCAGCGCAAACAGCAGCAGCAAGGCACCGGCAAACAGAAAACGGTATCCGGCAAAAACGACTTTGGACGGAATATCATCGGTCGCGATCTGAAAGAGTTCGTAGCCATTTTTAATGGCCGGGTACGAGCTCCCCCAAAGCAGGCAGCAGAGCGTGGCGCAGGCGTAGGCCACATGTCGACGGGCAAAGACGGGCGTGGGCAGAGCGGTATCCATGACAAATCTCATAAATAAAATTGCGTTTCAATTTATTATCAGAGAATGCGTCAGGAATAGCTACCATACGAGATAAAAAGAGAATTTCCGGTAGCTTTAAATAGCAAAACGCCGGCACAAGGCCGGCGTTTCGACGCGAGCAGAGTAAAAAATTACTCAGCTACAACGTTAACAACCAGTTTAGCGAACACTTCGCTGTGAACCTGGAAGTCAACTTCGTGCTCACCAGTGGTACGCAGAACGCCGTTCGGCATGCGAACTTCGCTCTTAGCCACTTTAACGCCTGCTGCAGTAACTGCATCAGCGATATCGCGGGTACCGATGGAACCGAACAGTTTACCTTCGTCGCCAGCTTTGGAAGCGATGGTAACAGTGCCCAGTGCGTTGATTGCTTCAGCGCGAGCGTTAGCAGCCGCCAGAACGTCAGCCAGTTTGGCTTCCAGTTCAGCGCGACGTGCTTCGAAAAACTCTACGTTTTTCTTAGTAGCTGGAACAGCTTTACCCTGTGGAACCAGGAAGTTACGAGCGTAGCCCGCTTTAACGTTAACCTGATCACCCAGGCTGCCCAGGTTTGCTACTTTATCAAGCAGAATAACTTGCATTACCTTATCCTCTTAAAGTCGTATTAATGGACCGTGCCCGATTACTGATGACGATCAGTGTACGGCAGCAGGGACAGGTAGCGAGCGCGTTTGATAGCGCGAGCCAGCTGACGCTGATATTTTGCACGAGTACCGGTGATACGGCTTGGGACAATCTTACCGCTTTCGGTGATGTAGTTTTTCAGCGTTGCGATATCTTTATAGTCGATCTCTTGAACGCCTTCCGCGGTGAAACGGCAGAACTTGCGACGACGGAAATAACGTGCCATATGGCTAGTCTCCAGTATCTATCAAATCAATCTGCTCGGCATGCAGAACCATTTTGCTCAGGCCGTTCTTTGCCTTGTGGCAAGAGATGAACCCCTGAACGATTACTGCGCTACCGACCGTTAAACTGTGAGTAATGGCCTGGTTTTCGTGTCCGCTAATAATAACGGGCATTTGGCACCACGCCTGCCGGTGAAACCCGGCTTCCTCTTGCACAGAACGATGCTCAAGCACGAACTGGCAATGCGGAATTCCTGATGGACTGACCTTTCGAAGGGGAGCCCTGCATACGATGCCGGACAACGCCAGACGGTTGGTCATCAGAAATTACTCTTCAGAATCCCCAGCATCAGAATCATCTGCGGTTTCGTTTGCGAAATCATCGCGACGCTCACGGCGCTCGTCTTTCGCTTTAACCATCGGAGATGCTTCGGTAACTGCGTTTTTGGTACGCATAACCATGCTGCGGATAACGGCATCGTTGAAGCGGAAGGTAGTTTCCAGCTCATCGATCACTTCCTGCGGCGCTTCAACGTTCATCAGAACGTAGTGTGCTTTGTGCAGTTTGTTGATCGGGTAAGCCAGCTGACGGCGGCCCCAGTCTTCCAGACGGTGGATCGTACCTTCTGCACCAGTGATGGCAGCAGAGTAACGCTCGATCATACCCGGAACCTGTTCGCTCTGGTCAGGATGGACCATAAAAACGATTTCGTAATGACGCATCGAATTGCTCCTTACGGATTATTCAGCCTCCTGTCTGGGTCAGCCGAGGCCCGGGGAGGCAAGGAACGTGTTAAAGGTCGGCTGAAAAATTGACGCGTCATAATACTTGCCCCCCCCAGGAAACTCAAGCTGATTGCACAAATAATTCGCACAAAGCGTAAAGCTGGTCTAAGTGGGTGATTTAAAATTAATCGCATCAGGAAGCGTTGTTTTTTTGAACAACTGCATCAGAAATGGTCACGCATCCCCGCCGGAGGAATGATTACACTTTAATCAGAGATCAACTGAATTAAAGAAGGAGTATTTCCCTCACACAGCACGCAGTCGTGGAGCGCATATCATGAAAAAAATCGCAGTAGCCATAATGGCGGCGCTTTTGCTCAGTGCAAACGCGATGGCAGCCATCAAAATAGACGGCCGGCAGGCCAGAAACATGGATGATGTGCACAGCTTGGGCGTAATCTATATCAATCATAATTTCGCCACTGAAAGCGAAGCAGATCGGGCACTAAATGAAGAGACCGATGCCCAGGGCGCAACCTATTACCACGTGATGTTAACCCGTGAGCCCGGCAGCAACGGCAATATGCACGCCAGTGCAGATATCTACCGGTAACCCTTAACGCTAGCACCAGGAAAGCCAACAACGAGAACATAGCCATAGTTGACGTTGCCCCCTGTCCGGGGGCTTTTTTTTATGAATGGCTCCGGAATACCACCGGTTACAACTGTTTTCGGTATTCCAGAGCACTTATTCACTTCTGCCCGTAGTAGGCATTCGGGCCGTGCTTGCGCATGAAATGCTTGTTCATCAGGTAATCGTCAATGTCCTGAAGCTGTGGGTTGATGCCGCGGGCAATCCACGCCATGCGCGCCACTTCCTCCATGACAACCGCATTATGAACGGCGTCGTGGGCATCTTTTCCCCAGGCGAAGGGACCGTGCTGATACACCACAATCCCCGGCGTATGCAGCGGTTCAGTTTCACCCAGCGTTTCAATAATCACCTTGCCGGTGTTGCGTTCGTACTCCCCTTCTACTTCAGCCTGCGATAATGCCCGCGTGCAGGGAATGTCGCCGAAGAAGTAGTCTGCATGCGTCGTGCCCAGCGCCGGGATGGGCAACCCCGCCTGTGCCCAGGCGGTGGCGTGCGTGGAGTGGGTATGCACAACGCCACCCAGCGATGGATAACGCTGGTACAGCGCCAGATGGGTCGCCGTATCAGAAGAAGGACGCCATTTGCCCTCAACGACGTTTCCTTCGAGGTCGACCACAACCATATCGTCCGCTTTCATGGTTTCATACGCCACGCCGCTCGGCTTGATCACAACCAGACCTTGTTCTCGGTCGATGGCGCTCACGTTGCCCCAGGTGAACGTTACCAGGCCATAGCGCGGCAGATCCATATTGGCCTCAAAGACCTGCTGTTTCAGCTTAAGCATGTTCAGCCTCCATTAACCCCGCGCGCGCCATACGCTCGCGCACCCAGTCCCGCGCTTTTGCCACTTCCGCAGCCGGATCGTCTGACGTTTCGCTCCACATCTCAATCAGATAAGGCCCGCAATACCCTGTCTGTTTGAGCGTCTCGAAGCACCGTTCGAAATCCACCACCCCGGTGCCGAACGGTACGTTTTTAAACACGCCAGGGCGGGTATCTTTGACGTGCACCGCCACGATATGCCCGATGCCCGCCTGCAGCTCCATCTGCACGTCGTTATCCCAGGCCGACAGATTGCCGATATCCGGATAAAGCTGGAACCAGGGGTTATTCAGATAGTGCGCATAGCCCAGCGCCTTGCTGATGGAGTTCATCAACGGGTAGTCCATGATCTCCATCGCCAGCGTGACCTGCGCGCGGCTTGCCATCTCAACGCTCTCTTTCAGGCCGTCACGGAAACGACGGCGCGTTTCGTCGTTGGCTTCCTGATAGTAGACGTCGTAACCCGCCAGCTGGATCACGCGGATGCCGACATCCTGCGCAAAACGAATGGCTTTGCGCATGATCTCCAGCCCTTCAGCGCGCACGGCATCGTCTTCACTGCCGAGCGGAAAACGGCGGTGGGCGCTCAGACACATGGACGGCACGCGCACGCCGGTTTCGGCAATGGCGCCCACCAGCGCCAGGCGCTGCTCGCGGCTCCAGTCCAGGCGAGAAAGGCGCACATCCGTCTCATCCACGGACATTTCGACAAAATCGAAACCCAGCTGTTTTGCCAGCCGTAACCGCTCCAGCCAGCACTCCCCCGCAGGGAGTGCCTTTTCATAGATGCCAAGCGGGACCTGTTTTGACAACATACCCGCTCCTTAACCCCAAAGCTGAGCGATTGAGCGTTTGAACTGACGCGCCGCTTCCACCGGAGATGCCGCGTCGCGAATGCTGCGGCCAGCGATAAAGACGTGAATAGGGATGCCCTGGAACAGCGGCAGATCTTCCAGCGCCAGGCCACCGGTGACGGTGACTTTGAAGCCCATATCCGCCAGACGCTTAATCGCGCTGATATCCGCTTCGCCCCACGCCACGCCTGCGGCTTGCGCATCGCGGCTGCGGTGATAAACCACCTGCTGGATGCCCGCATCGCGCCACTCCTGCGCCTGCTCCCAGGTCCAGAAGCCGGTCAGTTCAATCTGCACGTCGCCGTTAAACTCTTTTGCCACGTCCAGCGCGCCTTTGGCGGTGTTGATATCCGCACAGCAGATCACGGTGACCCAGTCGGCGTTGGCTTCAAAGCACATGCGGGAAAGGATTTTGCCTGCGTCAGCAATCTTGGCATCCGCCAGCACGATTTTGTTCGGATAGAGCGCTTTCAGGTCACGAACGGCGCGCACGCCTTCGCCCACGCACAGAATGGTCCCCACTTCGATGATATCCACCTCTTCCGCAATCAGGCGGGTGGTTTCGTAAGCGTGAGACAGCGTCTGGTTATCCAGCGCAACTTGCAACATTGGTAATGACATGTTCAATTCCTCTTAAACGGCCGCCGCAGTGGCGTTATCAATTAAATCCAGCACTTCCTGCGCGGTGCGGCAGGCGCGTAAACGGTCAAAATTGGCTTCGTCATCAAACAGGTTGACGATCTGCATGATGCCCACCTCCTGGTGGGTGTTGGCATCAACGGCCGCCATGGTGATGAGAATATCGACCGGGTCGTTATCTTCGTGGTTGAACACCAGCGGCGTTTTCAGGGTCACCAGCGCAAAACCGGTTTTCTTGACGCCCTCTTCCGGGCGGCCGTGCGGCATGGCCAGGCCCGGCGCAATCACGAAATAGGGGCCGTGCTGCGCCACGCCATCCAGAATGGCCTGGTAATAGCGCGGCTCGACAACGTCCGCCTTAACCAGCAGATCCACACTCAGCTTCACCGCTTCCTGCCAGGTGCTGGCGTCGGCCTGTAAAAGGATGGCGTTATTCTCTGCCAGCGAATCACGTAGTTTCATGTGGCGTCCTTACTTCACGTCTTGTGGGAAGTGTTCTTTGATCACTTCCAGCAGTTTTGGCCCGAAATCCGCAGGCGACAGCATGTTGCGCACGCCTACCACATATTTGTTGCCCGACACGCTAATCTCACCGGCAATATGAGTTGAAGCGATGATAATGTCCGCGCCGTTCAGTTCACTTTTGTATTCACCCACTGCGCAGCTGTTCACCGTGTGGTCGATGTTTGACTGGGTCAAAAACTGGTCCACTTTCATCTTCATGATCATGGAGCTACCTTGCCCATTGCCACACACAGCCAGGATACGTACGGTCATAATCGAAACTCCTTAATGAGCAGACACTTCTGCTGTTTGTTTTTCCGCATCTTCTTCAGCTCGCAGCGAACGGCCAGCGAAGAACATATAAGCCAGAGCAATCAGGATGATGACGGCCATAAAGGCCAGACCGACGGAGGCAAAGCCCTGCATCATCGGCGGTGCCAGAATTGACCAGTCCGCCATGCCCATCCAGGCGCTCATACCGGTGAGCTTGACCGCCCACACGCAACCGAAGATTTCCACCATGCCCATCACCAGGCAGATCTTGAGCGCCGCGCGCCAGCCGCCGAAGTGGTTAGCAAACACACCAATGGTGGCGTTGGAGAAGAACATCGGGATAAAGCCAGGAATGATCAGGATTGAGGAGCCGCAGCCCACCAGGATGCCCACCGCAATCAGCTGGCCGATGGTGCCCCACATAAAGCCCCAAACGACGGCGTTTGGCGCAAAGCTATAGATAGCCGCACAGTCAATCGCCAGTACCGCACCAGGGATCAGGCGCTGAGAGATGCCGTTAAAGGCTTCCGACAGCTCGGCGACGAACATACGCACGCCCTGAGTGATGATGAAAATCGCTACCGCGAAGGAGAAACCGGTCTGCAGGATATAGACCGTCCAGTGGGTTTTACCCGCCATCGCCTGCACGACGTCAATGCCGAAAGAGAGCAGAATGGCGCCGAAAAAGAGGGTCATCACAATCGCCGTTGAGACGATGTTGTCGTGGAAGATATTCAACCAGCCAGGCAGTTTGAGGTCTTCGACACTCTCCTCTTTTTTGCCCAGGTACGGCGCAACTTTATAGGCAATCCAGGCGGCAAACTGCTGCTGGTGACCGATGGAGAAGCCACAGCCGTCGGTCACGATCTGCGTTGGCTTGTACATCATGTTGGAGGTGATACCCCAGTAGAGCGAGACCAGCACCGCGGTGCAAATAATCGTGGTCCACATTGGGTAACCGAAGATATAGAGAGAAACCGCGATCAGCCCCGCCTGCTGGAACATGATGTGCCCGGTGAGCATGATGGTGCGAATGCCGGTAATGCGGCGCAGGAGCACGTAAATGATGTTCAGCGCCAGCGCGAGCAGCACCGCATACCCCACCCAGCTATAGGCATCACCCATGCGATCGATGGTCGCCATCATTGAGGCGTAGGTATCAGAGATAGCGCCGTTGATGCCATACACTTCCGACATTTTGGCGACGACCGGCTTAAACGTGCTGGTCAGAATGCCTGACCCCGCCTGCAACAGCATGAAACCGATAATGGTTTTGATGGTGCCTTTAATAATCACGCTGACGCTTTTGCGCAGCAGGATGTACCCCAGGCACGTCACGATACCCAGCAACAGCGGGGCGTTGGTCATTACCTGATTAAAGAAAACGGTAAAGACGTTGTAGAGGATCTCCATAACTCTCTCCAGAAATGAGAACACGAGGGGCAATCCCTGTGCGGTTGGTGCCATCACTCTATTAATCACAAATAATCACCACAAGATTGCATTTGATTATTTGTGACGCATCACGCAATTTATTTCCATGCTGTTAGTAATGATTTTCACTACCGCACCACAAAAATAAATTAATCCTTATAATTCATGAAATTAATGTTTAATGCAGGATAATCTAACAAGTAAAGAGTGGAGAGTCCGTGAAGTCGCGCAGATAAAATTCCGCATTTTGACCATTGCAAAGCACGTCAAATAGTGCCAGCATTAATCATAACGAATCACCATGTGATTACTTTTGATTAAACCAGGAGTCAAAACGATGAGTAAAGTGAAAACCATTACCCGTGAGTCATGGATTATGAGCACCTTTCCGGAGTGGGGTAGCTGGCTGAACGAAGAGATCGAGCAGGAACAGGTTGCTCCTGGCACGTTTGCAATGTGGTGGCTGGGCTGCACCGGTATCTGGCTGAAATCTGAAGGCGGCGCCAATATCTGCGTCGATTTCTGGTGCGGCACCGGCAAACAGAGCCACGGTAACCCGCTGATGAAAAAAGGCCACCAGATGCAGCGTATGGCCGGCGTGGAAAAGCTCCAGCCGAACCTGCGCACCACGCCGTTTGTGCTTGATCCTTTTGCCATTCGCCAGATCGATGCCGTGCTTTCTACTCACGATCACAACGACCATATCGACGTGAACGTGGCGGCAGCGGTGATGCAAAACTGCGCGGATGACGTACCGTTTATCGGGCCGCAAACCTGCGTAGATCTCTGGATTGGCTGGGGCGTGCCTAAAGAGCGCTGCATCGTGATGAAGCCTGGCGACGTGGTGAAAATTAAAGACATTGAAATCCACGCGCTGGATGCCTTTGACCGTACCGCGCTGATTACCCTGCCGGCCGACCAGAAGGCTGCTGGCGTACTGCCAGACGGCATGGACGAGCGTGCGGTGAATTACCTGTTCAAGACGCCGGGGGGCTCCCTGTATCACAGCGGTGATTCCCACTACTCTAACTATTACGCGAAGCACGGCAACGAACATCAGATTGACGTGGCGCTGGGCTCGTACGGAGAAAACCCGCGCGGTATTACGGACAAAATGACCAGCGCCGATATGCTGCGCATGGCGGAAGCGCTCAACACCAAAGTAGTGATCCCGTTCCACCACGATATCTGGTCAAACTTCCAGGCCGACCCGCAGGAAATCCGCGTGCTGTGGGAGATGAAAAAAGACCGCCTGAAGTACGGCTTCAAGCCCTTTATCTGGCAGGTAGGCGGCAAGTTCACCTGGCCGCTGGACAAAGACAATCTTGAGTATCACTACCCGCGCGGCTTCGATGATTGCTTCACCATTGAGCCAGATCTCCCGTTCAAATCCTTCCTCTGATTGTGAGGCCACATCGCCAGACCCTGTGTCTGGCGATTTCATATTTATTTTAGTAATTTCATGCTATTTCAAATATCATCTTTTCAAATCAATTCTTATCGGAATAGCTCATGACGGAAGCGCAACGGCATCAAATTTTACTGGAACTCCTGGCGCAAACAGGGTTTATCACCGTCGAGAAAGTGATCGAACGTTTAGGGATCTCCCCCGCCACCGCGCGGCGAGACATCAACAAGCTGGATGAGAGCGGCAAGCTGAAAAAAGTCCGCAACGGCGCAGAAGCCATCAGCCAGCAGCGTCCACGCTGGTCGCCGATGAATATTCATCAGGCGCAGAATCACGATGAAAAAGTACGGATTGCCAGAGCGGCATCACAGCTGGTGAACCCCGGTGAGAGCGTCGTCATCAACTGCGGCTCCACGGCGTTTTTGCTGGGCCGTGAAATGTGCGGCAAGCCGGTGCAAATCATTACCAACTATTTGCCGCTGGCTAACTACCTGATCGATCAGGAACATGAAAGCGTGGTGATCATGGGCGGCCAGTACAACAAAAGCCAGTCCATCACGCTCAGCCCGCAGGACAGCGAAAACAGTCTCTACGCCGGGCACTGGATGTTTACCAGCGGCAAAGGCCTGACCGCTGACGGCCTGTATAAAACCGATATGCTGACCGCGATGGCGGAACAAAACATGCTCAACGTGGTGGGCAAGCTCGTTGTGCTGGTCGACAGCAGCAAAGTCGGTGAACGCGCAGGCATGCTGTTCAGCCGCGCAGAACAGATCGACATGGTGATCACCGGCAAAGGGGCGAACCCCGAGATCCTGCAGAAGCTGGAAGATCAAGGGGTGAAAGTCCTGCGCGTTTAAAGATGCTTGCGGAAAAACGCCACCGTGGCGTCCAGCGCCGCTGGCGTGATGCGGTGGCGGACGCCTGATTCCCACAAACAGGTCAGATTAGCGTCCAGTCCTTCATTCTTTAACGCCTGCTGCAGGCGGAAGGTTCCATCGGGCGGGACAACATCGTCCGCATCACCGTGCCATAGCAGCAGCGGGCGATCGGCCAGGCGCGGCAATGCCCGGGTCACTTCCCACTCTGCCAGCATCGGCGTAATTTCCGTTAAATCCTGAGAGGGGAAAAGCGTCTTCGCCAGCGAGGTAAAATAGCCCGAGCCCATCAGACAGGCGACAGATCGCACGTCAGGATGATGCGTCATAATCCCCAGCGCCGTCATGCCGCCCATCGACGCCCCGGCCACCGCCAGCCGATTATCGGCCACCAGCCCTGCCTCATAGAGCGCATCGCGCAACCCGGCAAACTCGGTCAGGCTGCCGTGCAGAATGTGCCAGAACTTCCCCAGTCGCGCGCGCTCATTGCCCGTAAAGCGCGCACCGTGGTCAGGCGCATCCGGCATTACCACGCGAAAACCCGCCTGAGCCAGCGCCACTGCAAAATAACTGTAAACCAGTTTCGATGAGGTAAACCCATGATAAAAAACCACAACAGGCAGCGATTTATCACGTTTCCCTGCCGGCACAGCGTGTAAAATTTCATGGTCGCCGAGATGGCGTATTTCAATTTCAATCATTGTCGACCCTGTACGAATGAATGATTCATAATGTTGAGAACTGGATTACGGTTTGACGCTATTTTCATTTGAAAATTACGCCCCAGATAACACTTCGGGAACATTCCCCCAAAACTAAATTCGCAGACAACTACACTATGGCTAACAGGAAACGAGATATGGTTATGCACAGGTTTGCTGCTTTATTGCTGGTGTTTCTGCTCAGCGGCTGTAGCGCACTGCAGGGTACACCGCAACCCGCTCCCCCGGTTGCCGATCATCCGCAGGAGATTCGTCGTAATCAGACGGAAGGATTACAGCGAATGGGCACCGTCTCCGCGCTCGTTCGCGGTTCGCCGGATGATGCAGAAGACGCAATAAAGGCACAAGCCGTCGCTGCCAAGGCAGATTATTACGTCATTATTATGATCGACGAAACCATCATAACGGGACAGTGGTATTCACAAGCCATTTTGTACCGGAAATAATGGTTTACCTTTGAACGACATTTACACTGCTTTGCGTCCATAGACATTTTCCTGTCCACAATAAACTCCATGCCAGCGACAAGGAATGGGAGTTTATTCGCGAAGGATTGCCCGGCGGATACCGGAAATATGTGAAATGGAGCTGACGATGAAACGAACTCTTGCTTTGACCTCTCTGTTGCTCTCTGCAGGCCTGGTGAGCACCACCGCGCAGTCAGCAGAATTCGCCAGTGCGGATTGCGTAACAGGTCTGAATGAAATAGGCCAGATCTCCGTCAATAACATTCCGGGGAGCCCGCAAGACGTTGAACGTATCGTGGCATTAAAGGCCGATGAACAGGGCGCGTCATGGTATCGCATCATCCAGATGCAGGAAGATAACCATATCGACCAGTGGCGGGTACAGGCCATTCTCTACGTATAAATCCTTCCTGATAAAAGCCACTTATTTTTAGTGGCTTTTCGTTTTTGCAAATTTTTTATCTAATTTAAAACTACTCTAAAACAATAGAATAACATTTTGTTACATTAATTCAGTAAACGTAATCTCCGCTCTGCCGTTGAAGAACCATACCTTTTCAATGATGAGCAATTTATGATCAATGTTTTCCGCCGTGCGGGCCTTGGAACAAAGCTGTCGCTGCTGACGGGCGTCAGTGTCGCCACACTGTTTCTGCTTTTCACTTTCCTGCTCAGCCAAAAAGCCAGCCAGCAGCTTGAAGCCCTCGCGGTCGAAGATCTGCATAATCAGTCCACCGGTATGGTCGACATGGTGCAGATGTTTAATACCAGCCTGAGCGAAGAAGTCGAAAGCTACACCAGACTGTTTACGACATTTCTGCCTCAGCCGTTTAGCGTCGATACTCAGCAGACCCGGACCATAAACGGGCTCGCCGTTCCCCTGCTGAAAGGGGGCGACGCTGAACTCCATGAAAACACAACGTTTTCTGATGATTTTCTGAGCCGTACGGGAGCGATCTCAACGCTGTTTGTTCGCAGCGGTAACGACTTCATTCGCGTTGCCACCTCCCTGCGCAAAGAGAACGGCGATCGCGCTATGGGGACGGTTCTGGACACGAGCAGCCCGGCGTTTGCCTCCGTCTCGAAAGGCGAGGTATACCGCGGCCTGGCGCTCCTGTTTGGCAAGCGCTACATAACCCAGTACCAGCCCGTGAAGAACAGTGAAGGTCAGGTTATCGGGATCATCTTCGTTGGGGTGGATATCACTCACTCCTGGAATGTCATGCGCGAGAAAATCCTCAACCGCCGCCTGGGCGAGAGCGGGCACTTCTTCGTGCTGGACCGCAGCAACGGCAAAACGCGCGGTCAGTATCTGTTCCACGCCAGCGAAGAGGGAAAACTGCCGAAGTGGGATAGCGCCACCCAACAGCAGCTGTTGAGCGATTCCTCAGGCACGCTGGAACGCGTAAGCGACGACGGTCGCACGCTGAAAATGGCCTATACGCCGCTGCCCGGCTGGAACTGGACCATCGTCGGTGAAGTGGATAAATCAGTCCTGCTCTCAAGCGTTAACGCCATGCGCGACCGTTTCCTGCTGGCCGGCGTAGCGTTGTCCGTCCTCTTCGCGGGCCTGTTTGTGATGCTTATTCGCCGGATGCTGACCCGTCCGCTGCGTAACGTGATTGACCTTGCCCGCCAGTATGCCGCGGGCGATTTACGCTCCAGCCTGCCCGTGACCCGCCAGGATGAGGTTGGCCAGCTGGTTGAAGCCATTAACGGTATCGGTGATGGGCTACAAAAAATTGTCCTGCAGGTCCGCGAGGCCGCGGGCGAGATCCATCTGGGCACCAATGCGCTGGCCTCCGATACCGGAGACATCTCCGAGCAGATCAACAAGCAGGCCAGCAGCGTTGAAGAGACCTCCGCCAGCATGGAGCAACTGGCCGCGACCGTGCAGCAAAATGCCGCCAACATGGAGCAAACGCAGCAGTTGGTAGGTGAAACCTCGCGCGCGGTTCACCAGGGTGGTGAAACGGTGACCCATGCGGTTGCCACCATGGACGACATTCGCGAAGCGTCAAAACGTATCGAAGACATCACCCGCGTGATCGAGTCCATCGCGTTCCAGACTAATATTCTGGCGCTGAATGCGGCGGTAGAAGCGGCACGCGCAGGCGAGCACGGAAAAGGTTTTGCCGTGGTCGCGCAGGAAGTTCGCGCCCTGGCAGGTCGAAGCGCCAACGCGGTGAAGGAGATTGAACATCTGATTGGCGATACCCTGCGAAAAGTGGGCGAAGGCCACGCGCTGTCTGAACAGACGCGTCTGGCGATGGATTCCATCATCGTTCATATCGACAACATCAGCCAGCTGGTAAAGGAGATTAACCACGCGTCACGCGAGCAGTCCGCGGGGATCGGCCAGGTCAATCTTGCCATGACCCACATTGGCGAAGCGTCGCATATCAATGCCGATCGCATCTCACGCAGCGAGCAAACCGCACGCACGCTGCGCGAGAAAGGGTCACACCTTACCCAACTGGTCAGCCTGTTCCAGCTTAAACGCTAGCCAACCCTGCCCGTGGCGCGCAGCAGCAGATCGCTTTGCACCTGCTCATTCATGAGCGTACCGCCACGGGTATCCAGCATCATGCGGCACCACGCCTGCGCCACGGGCGGCGATGCGTGCCGCAGCATCTGGCTGCTGGCCCCCAGCAAAAAGAGCTGCTGAGCGATCTCCCTCCCCTGCGCCTCCTGCGGTTTACGCAGCTTTTGCTGAAGCTGCCGCCAGCTGCGGTCAAAGTGTCTGTCCTGTCCTTTGACCTGGGCAAACTCGTCGGCAAGCAGGTCGTGGATACCTGGCTGCTTCGCCAGCACCCGCAGCACGTCCAGGCACATGATATTGCCCGATCCTTCCCAGATGCTGTTCACCGGCATCTCGCGATACAGGCGTGGAAGTTCATTCTCCTCGCAGTACCCGACGCCGCCGAGTGCCTCCATCGCCTCCGCCACGAACGGAATGCCCGCTTTGCACACGCTGAATTTTGCGGCCGGGGTAAAAAGCCGCGCCCAGGCGGCCTCCTGCGGGTCGGTGCGGTTATCCCACGCCCGGGCCAGACGGAACAACAGCGCCGTATGCCCCTCCAGCACCAGCGCCATACGGCTCAGCACTTCACGCATTAGCGGCTGATCGATAAGATTTTTGCCGAAGGTCTGACGCTGATGGGCGTGGTACAGCGCCACGGAAAGCGCCCGGCGCATTAGCCCGTGGCTGCCCAGCGCACAGTCGAAGCGCGTCAGCCCGCCCATCTTCAGGATTTGCCGCACGCCTTCTCCCTCTTCACCCAGCAGCCAGCCGGAGGCATCGAGGAACTCCGCCTCGCTGCTGGCGTTCGAGCGGTTGCCGAGCTTGTCTTTCAGACGTTCCAGCCGTACGGCGTTGCGCTGTCCGTCGGGTAAGAAACGCGGGACAAAGAAGCAGGACAAACCGCCTTTCGCCTGCGCCAGCACCAGATGCGCATCGCTCTGCGGCACGGAGAAAAACCACTTGTGGCCCACCAGACGGTAGCTGCCGTCGCTGCATTTTTCCGCTCTGGTGGTGTTGCTGAGCACGTCCGAGCCGCCCTGCTTTTCCGTCATTCCCATGCCGATCAGCAGGCCGCGCTTTTGCCCACCCGGCGCGAGATGGGGATCGTAACGGTCGCTCATCAGCGGCGTTAACCATTCATGAAACGGTTTGGGCAGCGACTGCTGCAACAGCGGCGTGGCGGCGAAGGTCATGGTCACCGGGCATAACGTCCCCGCTTCTACCTGAGCATGGAGAACGAAGCGCGCGGCCCTGGCGACGAAAGAACCTTTTCGTGCCTCTTCCTCCCATGCCAGATTATGTACCCGGTTAGCGCAGAGCCCCTGCATCAGCAGGTGCCATGCCGGATGAAAGCGAACGTCATCCAGCCGCTCTCCCGTGGGGTCGTAGCGTAATAGCTCCGGCGGATTCACGTTCGCCAGTCTGCCCAGCTCCAGCGACTCCGCCGTGCCTAACTGCTGTCCAATGCTGGCAAGAAGATCCATATCCCACTCGGCACCCTCGCGCGCAACCGCGTCGCGCAGGGCGCAGTCAGAGAGGAAAAGGTTGCTGTTAGAGAGTGGGGCTGGTTGATTAAAAACGGTATGGGTCTGCCAGTGCATGCTGTCTCCCTCCTTCAGTGGCAATGAAGGTAAGTATGGACAGACCGTATGAACGCTGCATGGGAGTGAGGTCACACGATGGCGATCCCGCTGATATCATTCGTGAAATAGCTCACAGAACATAAGAATAAACTATTTCATTACTTCGCTTATGTTGAATAATTTATTCTTAACCCGTCTTTGTGAGGATCGTTATGCAACAGGACGCGCACAAGCGTGCATTAATTGCAGGCTCCATTGGTAACTTTATCGAGTGGTATGAGTTTGCGGTCTACGGTTTTCTGGCGACCGTGATTGCGAAGAACTTCTTCCAGCTTGAGGGAGAGGCGGGACTGACCAGTCTGATCCTCACCTGGGCCTCGTTTGCCATTGCCTTCTTCTTCCGTCCGCTGGGTGCGGTGGTATTTGGCCGCATTGGTGACAGGATAGGCCGAAAACCGACGCTGATTATTGTGCTGGTGCTAATGACGCTCGCCACCACGGCCATCGGCATCGTGCCCGTCTACGCCAGCATCGGCATTGCTGCACCGCTGATCGTTACGCTGCTGCGCATCCTGCAGGGCCTGTTCGCGGGCGGCGAGTACGGCGGTGCGGTCTCACTGATGACGGAGTTCGCCCCGCGCGGCAAGCGCGGTCTGTACGGCGCGTGGCAGTCCCTTACCGTGGCGCTCGGGCTGTTAGCGGGCGCAGGTATTGTCGCGCTGCTCTCTGCCCTCCTCACGCCTGAAGCCCTGCACGACTGGGGCTGGCGCATTCCTTTCTTCCTTGCCCTGCCGATGGGCGCGGTCGCGCTATGGCTGCGGGTGAGCATGGAAGAGACGCCGAGCTTTGTGCAGCAGAAGGAAAAAGCGGTCATTGCTCAGGCCAGTACTTCCGCCACGCTCAAAACCATCCTGATGGGCATTGGCCGCGTGATGGTCTGGTCCGCGGCGGGGTATACCTACCTCGTGATCATGCCGACCTATCTGCAGTCTGCGCTGCACACCGGGTTTAATCAGGCGCTGCTGATAGCGGTGATTTCTAACATTGGGTTTGCGCTCACCATCATTCCGTCGGGAATGCTGAGCGACAGGATCGGGCGGCGAACGGTGATGATTATCGCCACCGTGCTCCTGCTGATCCTCGCCCTGCCGCTGCTGAAAATTCTGCAGGCGGAATCCAGTACGATGGCGGTCAAAGCGATTGTGGTGCTGATTGCGGGCGGTCTGGTGGGCATGCTGGCGGGGCCAGGCCCGGCGATGTTGTCTGAGATGTTCCCGACGCGCGTACGCTATACGGGACTGGGGCTGGCCTATTCGTTATCGAACGCGATTTTTTCGGGCTGTGCGGGGTTAATCATTACCGGGCTGATTAAGCAGACGGGCAACCTGGACATTCCGGCCTATTACGTGATGGCAACGGCGGTGGTGAGTATTTTCGCGCTGATGACGCTCAGGAAGGATGACCATTTACGGTCGTTAGAGGAGTGAGATTGTCACCGTCTGGCGCCCTCACCCCGGCCCTCTCCCACGGGGCTGAGGAATCCCCA
>NZ_JADCLB010000031.1:49897-50052 GCF_014982245.1 Enterobacter cloacae complex sp. P6RS | reverse complement strand
GAATCCCGTCGTAGCCACCATCTTTTTGCGGGAGTGGCGAAATTGGTAGACGCACCAGATTTAGGTTCTGGCGCCGCAAGGTGTGCGAGTTCAAGTCTCGCCTCCCGCACCATTCCCGGGTAAGCGTTGCACGGATGGGGTATCGCCAAGCGGTA
>NZ_JADCLB010000031.1:0-49695 GCF_014982245.1 Enterobacter cloacae complex sp. P6RS | reverse complement strand
GCCAAGCGGTAAGGCACCGGATTCTGATTCCGGCATTCCGAGGTTCGAATCCTCGTACCCCAGCCAATTTAAAAGTCGTTAAGCAGTCTGTTTAACGCAATTGGGGTGTCGCCAAGCGGTAAGGCTCTGGTTTCTGATACCAGCATTCCGGGGTTCGAATCCCTGCACCCCAGCCACTTAAAACAAACAAGCCCGCTCTGCGGGCTTTTTTGTTTTTGTTGCTCAGAATAGTGCGGCCTGATGCTCTCACCCTACCCCTCTCCCACGGGGAGAGGGAATTAAGATTAGAGTCCGAGGGCGTATTTCAGCGCCTGACGCTTCAGCCCACCGGCACGCTCTGCCGCCATTAAGCCAATGTTACGCAGAATGCGCACCGGGGCCAGATCATTGCTGAAACCGGCATAGAACAGATCCATCCCTGACTGCATGATGAAGTTATCCGCCATACGGCGCGTCTGGTAGCGCTTCAGTACCTGATGGCTGGCCCAGGCTTCCGCGTGAGCGCGTGCGTTGCCCAGCACGTCCAGTAACGCATCGACGTCACGGTATCCAAGATTGACTCCCTGCCCCGCCAGCGGGTGGATAGTGTGTGCCGCATCGCCCACCAGCGCCAGCCCTTCTCGGGCATACTGTAAAGCATGACGGCGTGTGAGCGGGAATGCACCTGCGGTGACTGGCGTCACGTTGCCAAGGCGGCTCGGGAAGTGAAGCAGGATCTCGCGCTGCAGCTGCTCCATCGACAGCCCCTGCAGCTGGCGAATGCGCGCCGGTTTGTCGTACCACACCAGCGAAGCCCAGTTATCAAACAGCGGCAAGAATGCATGCGGGCCGTTCGGCGTAAAGTGCTGCCAGGTGCTTTCGCCCGGAGCATTCTCACACTGAACGGTGATTAACATGCAGGATTGCTGATATTGCCAGGCATGAACCCCAATACCCGCCATCTCCCTGACCTGCGAGTTAGCGCCATCGGCCCCGACGACCAGCTTCACGGCCAGTTCATCGCCGCTGTCGAGCGTCAGCAAATAGCCGCTTTCATGAGGATGCAGTGCCTTAAGTGACGCAGGCATACGCAGCGTCACCTTCGGATGTGCCTCCAGCGCCTGCCAGAGCGCCAGCTGGAGCACGTTGTTTTCCACCATATAGCCCAGGCGCGGCAGCTTCAGCTCGGCGGCGTCAAACGACACGTGGGCATTTTCCCACTCCCAGGTTTCAAGGCGGCTGTAAGGGTGCGCGCGCATCGCCTGCACCGCCTCCCAGACGCCCAGGCCGCGCAGCAGATCGACGGACGCCGCGCTGATGGCGGAAATGCGCACGTCCGGTTTGCTGGCGGGATCGAATGCCGGGGGAGCCGCCTGTTCAATAACGGTTACATCAAATCCCTGCTGCGCCAGCCCCAGCGCCAGCGCGCCGCCGACCATACCGCCGCCGACAACGGCAACTTCGGTGTGTTGGAGTGTCATGGTCAATTTTCCTTATTGGAGAATCCCTTAAGTTTACCGGATTTTTGCGGTCCTGAGACACACAACCTTCATACTGGTCACAACCCCACCAAAGCATTACAATACGCGGCTTGCAATCCTGAGCTGAGCAAGTCGATGACTAAAAAACTCCATATAAAAACCTGGGGCTGTCAGATGAACGAATACGATTCATCCAAGATGGCCGATCTGCTGGATACCACCCACGGATACCAGCTGACTGAAAATGCGAAAGAAGCCGATGTGCTGCTGCTGAACACCTGTTCAATTCGTGAAAAAGCACAGGAAAAAGTCTTTCATGTGTTAGGCCGCTGGAAGCTTCTTAAACGGAAAAATCCGGACCTGATCATTGGCGTCGGTGGCTGCGTCGCGTCGCAGGAAGGTAAGCTGATCCGCCAGAGAGCCCCGTATGTGGATATCGTCTTTGGTCCTCAGACCCTGCACCGCCTGCCGGAGATGATCAATCAGGTTCGCGGTAACCGTAGCCCGGTCGTTGACGTCAGCTTCCCGGAGATCGAGAAATTTGACCGTCTGCCAGAGCCGCGCGCCGATGGCCCGACCGCCTTCGTCTCGATCATGGAAGGCTGCAACAAATACTGTACCTACTGCGTGGTGCCTTACACCCGCGGTGAAGAGGTCAGCCGCCCGGCGGACGACATTCTGTTTGAAATTGCCCAGCTTGCCGCGCAGGGCGTTCGCGAAGTGAACCTGCTGGGCCAGAACGTTAACGCCTGGCGCGGCGAGAACTACGACGGCACCACCGGCAGCTTTGCCGAACTGCTGCGCCTGGTGGCCGCGATTGACGGCATTGACCGTATTCGCTTTACCACCAGCCATCCGATGGAGTTTACCGACGACATCATTGACGTGTATCGCGATACGCCAGAGCTGGTGAGCTTCCTGCACCTGCCGATTCAGTGCGGCTCTGACCGCGTGCTGAACCTGATGGGCCGCCCGCATACGGTGCTGGAGTACAAATCCACCATCCGCAAGCTGCGCGAAGCGCGCCCGGATATCCAGATTAGCTCTGACTTTATCGTCGGCTTCCCAGGCGAAACCGCTGATGACTTCGAGCGCACCATGAAGCTCATCGGTGAAGTGAACTTTGACGTCAGCTACAGCTTCATCTTCTCAGCGCGTCCTGGCACGCCTGCGGCCGACATGGTTGATGACGTGCCGGAAGAAGAGAAAAAGCAGCGTCTGTATATTCTTCAGGAACGCATCAACCAGCAGGCCAACGCCTGGAGCCGCCGCATGCTCGGAACCGTCCAGCGCATTCTGGTGGAAGGCACCTCCCGCAAGAGCATCATGGAGCTGTCCGGTCGTACCGAGAACAACCGCGTGGTGAACTTCGAAGGCACCCCGGACATGATCGGTAAGTTTGTGGACGTCGAAATTGTCGAAGTGCTGACCAACTCGCTGCGCGCGAAGGTGGTACGCACCGAGGACGAAATGGGCCTGCGTATCGCAGAGTCACCGGAATCCGTTATTTCTCGTACCCGCAAAGAAAACGATTCTGGCGTTGGGATTTACCAGCCTTGATCCTTCAGGCCTGCCTCTTCGGCAGGCCTTGTATTTCCTCTCATCACCCCCAATATCTACCGCAACGCTTGCGCCTTTATTCTGTGGCGTGAATAATTTCGGTAATGACCGTTCTATTGCGCCGTGTGGCAGCGGGTCAGTTAACCAATTAAAGAGGAACAGTTTGAACATAGATACGCGTGAAATTAGCCTTGAGCCCGCAGACAACGCTCGCCTGCTGAGCCTGTGCGGGCCGTTTGATGACAACATCAAACAACTGGAGCGACGTCTGGGTATCGAAATCAATCGTCGCGATAACCATTTCAAACTCACCGGACGCCCTATCTGCGTCAACGCGGCAGCAGATATTCTGCGCAGCCTGTATGTCGATACCGCCCCGATGCGCGGCGAAATTCAGGATATCGAGCCGGAACAGATCCACCTCGCCATTAAAGAGGCGCGCGTGCTTGAGCAGAGCGCGGAAAGCGTGCCGGACTACGGCAAGGCGATCAATATCAAGACCAAGCGTGGCGTCATCAAGCCGCGTACGCCGAACCAGGCGCAGTACATCGCCAACATTCTTGACCATGACATCACCTTCGGCGTGGGTCCCGCGGGTACAGGTAAAACCTATCTGGCGGTTGCCGCTGCGGTGGATGCGCTGGAGCGTCAGGAGATCCGTCGTATCCTGCTGACCCGCCCCGCCGTTGAAGCGGGTGAAAAACTCGGCTTCCTGCCCGGCGATCTGAGCCAGAAGGTCGACCCTTACCTGCGCCCGCTGTACGACGCGCTGTTCGAGATGCTCGGCTTCGAGAAAGTGGAGAAGCTGATCGAACGTAACGTGATCGAAGTGGCCCCGCTCGCCTACATGCGCGGCCGTACGCTCAACGATGCGTTCATCATTCTCGATGAAAGCCAGAACACCACCATCGAACAGATGAAAATGTTCCTGACGCGTATCGGCTTCAACTCGAAAGCGGTGATCACCGGTGACGTCACCCAGATCGACCTGCCGCGCAGCACTAAATCAGGCCTGCGCCACGCCATTGAGGTGCTGTCAGAGGTAGACGAAATTAGCTTTAACTTCTTCCACAGTGAAGACGTCGTTCGCCACCCGGTGGTCGCGCGCATCGTTAACGCCTATGAAGCCTGGGAAGAGGCGGATCAAAAACGCAGGGCCGAACAGGCCGCGGAACGTAAGCGCGAAGCGCAGGAGCAAGAACAGAAATGAGTCAGGTGATCCTCGATTTACAGCTGGCATGTGAAGACAATTCCGGCATGCCAGAAGAGGCACAGTTTCAGAAATGGCTGGATGCGGTAATCCCCCAGTTTCAGGAAGAATCAGAAGTCACGATTCGCCTGGTGGATGAAGCGGAAAGCCATGAGCTTAACCTGACCTACCGCGGGAAAGATAAGCCAACCAACGTGCTCTCTTTCCCGTTCGAAGCGCCGCCGGGTATTGAAATGCCGCTGCTGGGCGATCTGATCATCTGCCGTCAGGTGGTTGAGCAGGAAGCCAAAGAGCAGCAGAAACCGCTGGAAGCCCACTGGGCGCATATGGTGGTACACGGCAGCCTGCACCTGCTGGGCTACGACCACATTGAAGATGACGAAGCGGAAGAGATGGAGTCCCTTGAGACAGAGATAATGCTTGCTCTGGGCTATGAGGATCCGTACATTGCCGAGAAAGAATAGTCAGTTACTGACTACCATGCCGCCGCGCAGGGACATAGCGCGGCGGTTAACATTGAACTAACAAGAGAACCCTTAACAAACGCCATGAGCGACGACAATTCACACAGTAGCGACACGACAACCAGTAAAAAGGGATTTTTCTCCCTCATTCTGAACCAGCTTTTCCACGGCGAGCCGAAAAACCGTGATGAACTGCTGGAGCTGATTCGTGATTCCGGGCAGAACGACCTTATCGACGAAGATACGCGCGAAATGCTCGAAGGGGTCATGGACATTGCCGACCAGCGCGTCCGCGACATCATGATCCCCCGCTCGCAGATGATCACCCTGAAACGTAACCAGACGCTGGACGAGTGCCTTGATGTGATCATCGAATCCGCCCACTCGCGTTTCCCGGTCATCAGCGAAGATAAAGATCACATCGAAGGGATTTTGATGGCCAAAGATCTGCTGCCGTTTATGCGCAGCGATGCCGAAGCCTTCAGCATGGAAAAAGTGTTACGCCAGGCCGTGGTCGTGCCGGAAAGTAAACGTGTGGATCGAATGCTGAAAGAGTTTCGCTCTCAGCGTTACCACATGGCGATTGTTATTGATGAATTCGGCGGTGTCTCAGGTCTTGTCACGATCGAAGATATTCTTGAGCTGATCGTGGGCGAAATCGAAGACGAGTACGACGAAGAAGAAGATATCGACTTCCGTCAGCTTAGCCGACACACCTGGACCGTGCGCGCGCTGGCCTCGATTGAAGATTTCAACGACGCCTTCGGTACCCACTTCAGCGATGAAGAGGTCGATACCATTGGCGGGCTGGTGATGCAGGCCTTTGGCCATCTTCCGGCGCGCGGTGAGACCGTTGACATCGACGGTTACCAGTTCAAAGTGGCAATGGCCGACAGCCGACGTATTATACAGGTTCACGTCAGAACGCCGGACGATTCACCGGTGCCAAAACTGGAAGATTAATGTAAATGGCATTTGCCCCATTGCTTGAACGCCAGCGCGTCCGTTTGCTGCTGGCGCTGATACTCGGAGCCAGCGGTACGCTGGCTTTTTCTCCTTACGATATCTGGCCCGCGGCCATTCTCTCCCTGATGGGGCTTCAGGGGTTAACCCTGAATCGTCGTCCGGTACAGGCCGCTGCGATCGGCTACTTCTGGGGGCTGGGGCTATTTGGCTCCGGCATTAACTGGGTCTACGTCAGCATCGCACAATTTGGCGGGATGCCGGGGCCGGTTAACGTCTTCCTGGTCGTTCTGCTCGCCGCCTATCTCTCGCTCTATACCGGTCTGTTCGCCGGGATTCTCTCTCGCCTGTGGCCTAAAACCACCTGGCTGCGTGTCGCCATTGCCGCGCCGGTGGTCTGGCAGATTACCGAGTTCCTCCGCGGCTGGGTGCTGACCGGCTTCCCGTGGCTGCAGTTCGGCTACAGCCAGATTGACGGCCCGCTGAAAGGTCTGGCACCGGTAATGGGCGTTGAAGCCATTAACTTCCTGCTGATGGTGGTGAGCGGCCTGCTGGTACTGGCGCTGGTCACGCGCGGCTGGAAGCCGCTGGCTGTGGCGCTGGTGCTGTTCGCCCTGCCCTTCCCGTTGCGCTATATCCAGTGGTTCACGCCCGAGCCCGAGCGCGCCATGCAGGTTTCCATGGTGCAAGGGAATATCCCGCAGTCCATGAAGTGGGACGAAAAAGAGCTGCTGAACACGCTGAAGATCTACGCCAACGCCACCGAAGAGGTGATGGGCAAATCGCAGCTGATTATCTGGCCAGAATCCGCTATTCCCGATCTGGAAATTAACCAGCAGCCGTTCCTCAACATGATGAACGATCTGCTGGTGGCGCGCGGCAGCACCCTGATTACCGGCATTGTTGATGCGCGCCTGAATCAGCAGAACCGCTACGACACCTACAACACCATTATTACGCTCGGCAAAGACAGTGAATACAGCTACCACTCCACCGACCGGTACAACAAGAACCACCTTGTGCCGTTCGGTGAATTTGTGCCGCTGGAGTCTATTTTACGTCCGCTGGCACCGTTCTTTGACCTGCCGATGTCCTCCTTCAGCCGCGGTCCGTACGTTCAGCCCCAGCTTCACGCGCACGGTCTGGCCCTGACGGCCGCCATCTGCTACGAAATCATCCTCGGCGAGCAGGTGCGCGATAACTTCCGCCCGGACACCGACTATCTGCTGACCATCTCCAATGATGCGTGGTTCGGTAAATCAATCGGCCCGTGGCAGCACTTCCAGATGGCACGCATGCGTTCTCTGGAGCTGGCGCGTCCGCTGCTGCGTAGCACCAATAACGGCATCACCGCCGTGATTGGCCCGCAGGGCGAAATCCAGGCCATGATCCCGCAGTTCACCCGTGAAGTGCTGACAACCAAAGTCACGCCAACCACGGGCCTGACGCCGTATGCCCGCACCGGCAACTGGCCGCTGTGGATCCTGACCGCGCTGTTCGGCTTTGGCGCCGTGCTGATGAGCCTGCGTCAGCGTCATAAATAATCTTGCCTTCTGATGCCGGGTGGCGGCTGCGCCTTACCCGGCAATTTCCTCCCAATCTTCAATTCTGGCACGCCTGTTGCTTTATTTATTCACGTAAACGCTGTCTGGCTTAACGTGCAACCTTGTCGCACCAGTGTAGATCGTCGCTAGCACCGAAACGGTGCAACGGGAGATTATTGCCTCTGAATGGTGCGGCGCGCTTCGCAAAAATAAACAATAACGCAGCAAAATCTTTACATTAAGCCAGACTAAATGTTAACAAGCTTGCATAACACTGCACTCGCATTGCGCGAGATATAACAACATCACAATGGGTATCTATGCGTCACTGGCGCTGATAAGAAAGGAGTTGGGTATGCAATTACGTAAACTGGCCACAGCAATGCTGGTTATGGGAATGTCCGCAGGCGTGGTTCACGCTGAAGACGCTCCGGCAGCAGGCAGCACTCTCGACAAGATTGCCAAAAACGGCGTCATCGTGGTCGGCCACCGTGAATCTTCCGTCCCGTTCTCTTACTACGACAACACGCAAAAAGTCGTGGGCTATTCACAGGATTACTCCAACGCTATCGTTGAAGCTGTGAAGAAAAAGCTGAACAAACCTGACCTGCAGGTGAAGCTGATCCCAATCACTTCACAGAACCGTATTCCGCTGCTGCAAAACGGCACCTTTGACTTCGAGTGTGGTTCCACCACCAACAACCTCGAGCGTCAAAAACAGGCGGCCTTCTCTGACACCATCTTTGTCGTGGGCACCCGTCTGCTGACCAAGAAGGGCGGCGCAATCAAAGATTTTGCGGACCTGAAAGGCAAGGCGGTCGTTGTGACCTCCGGTACCACTTCTGAAGTCCTGCTGCACAAGCTGAACGACGAGAAGAAAATGGATATGCGCATCATCAGCGCGAAAGACCATGGCGACTCCTTCCGTACGCTGGAAAGCGGTCGTGCCGTCGCGTTTATGATGGATGACGCCCTGCTGGCGGGCGAACGTGCGAAGGCGAAGAAACCAGACAACTGGGATATCGTCGGTACCGCGCAGTCCAAAGAAGCCTACGGCTGTATGCTGCGTAAAGACGATCCGCAGTTCAAAAAGCTGATCGATGACACTATCGCCCAGGTGCAGACCTCCGGCGAAGCGGAAAAATGGTTCGACAAGTGGTTTAAGAACCCGATTCCACCAAAAAATCTCAATATGAACTTTGAACTGTCTGACGACATGAAAGCGCTGTTCAAATCTCCAAATGACAAGGCTCTTAACTAATTAGAACAACAGGGGCGGGATCTCCTGCCCTCTCGATTGTCGGGAAGCATGGACAGACATATACGCTGAGTGGTCGTTCCCCACTCAGCGCGAAAAAAGAGCTTCTCACCAATCTTCGAGGGTAGCGCTGCTACCCTCTTTTTTCTGGAGTTTATTATGTCAATAGACTGGAACTGGGGCATCTTCCTGCAACAAGCCCCGTTCGGCAACACCACCTATCTTGGCTGGCTGTGGAGCGGCTTTCAGGTTACCGTGGCATTATCGATAACGGCGTGGATCATCGCGTTTCTTGTCGGTTCGCTGTTCGGTATTCTGCGCACCGTCCCTAACCGTTTTCTTTCAACAATTGGCACACTGTATGTGGAACTGTTCCGTAACGTTCCGCTCATCGTGCAGTTCTTTACCTGGTATCTGGTCATCCCGGAACTGCTGCCGGAAAATATTGGCATGTGGTTCAAGTCGGAGCTGGATCCCAACGTGCAGTTCTTTGTCTCCTCCATGATGTGTCTGGGGCTGTTTACCGCTGCGCGCGTTTGCGAGCAGGTGCGTGCCGCCATTCAGTCATTGCCACGCGGACAAAAAAATGCGGGCCTGGCGATGGGCCTGACCCTGCCACAAACCTACCGCTACGTGCTGCTGCCTAACGCCTACCGCGTTATCGTTCCACCGATGACCTCTGAGATGATGAACCTGGTGAAAAACTCGGCCATCGCCTCAACCATCGGCCTGGTGGATATGGCTGCACAGGCGGGCAAGCTGCTGGATTACTCCGCTCACGCGTGGGAATCCTTCACCGCGATCACGCTCGCGTATGTTCTGATTAACGCTTTCATCATGCTGGTGATGAACCTGGTTGAACGCAAAGTACGCCTGCCGGGCAATCTGGGAGGCAAATAATGTACGAATTTGACTGGAGTTCTATTGTTCCATCCATGCCTTACCTGCTCGATGGCCTGGTGATTACCCTAAAGATCACCGCGATCGCTATCGTCGTGGGTATCGTCTGGGGCACCCTGCTGGCCGTCATGCGCCTGTCGAGCTTTAAGCCGCTCGCCTGGTTTGCGACTGCCTACGTTAACGTCTTCCGCTCCATCCCGCTGGTGATGGTGCTGCTGTGGTTTTACCTGATTGTTCCAGGCTTCTTACAGAATGTGCTGGGACTGTCGCCGAAAACCGACATCCGCCTGATCTCTGCGATGGTGGCGTTCTCGATGTTTGAGGCCGCTTACTATTCAGAGATTATCCGTGCGGGTATCCAGAGTATCTCCCGTGGGCAGTCCAGCGCCGCGCTGGCGCTGGGAATGACGCACTGGCAGTCCATGCAGCTCATCATTCTGCCTCAGGCGTTTCGCGCCATGGTTCCGCTCCTGCTGACCCAGGGTATCGTGCTGTTCCAGGATACCTCTCTGGTTTACGTTCTGAGTCTGGCGGACTTCTTCCGTACCGCGTCGACCATAGGTGAACGTGATGGTACGCAGGTCGAGATGGTGCTCTTCGCGGGTGCGGTCTATTTTGTGATTAGTTTAAGCGCGTCGCTGTTGGTCAGCTGGCTGAAGAAAAGGACGGTATAATGATTTCCCTGAAAAATGTTTCTAAATGGTATGGGCACTTTCAGGTGCTGACCGACTGCTCCACCGAAGTCAAAAAAGGCGATGTGGTGGTGGTGTGCGGGCCGTCCGGTTCCGGTAAGTCTACGCTGATCAAAACGGTTAATGGTCTGGAGCCTGTGCAGCAGGGCGAAATTGTTGTTAACGGCACGAAAGTGAACGACAAGAAAACCAACCTGGCCCAGCTTCGCTCTCACGTCGGCATGGTGTTCCAGCATTTTGAGCTGTTCCCTCATCTGTCCATTATTGAGAACCTGACGCTGGCTCAGGTCAAAGTGCTCAAGCGTGATAAAAAAGCGTCGCGCGAAAAGGGGCTCAAGCTTCTGGAGCGCGTGGGGCTTTCTGCACATGCCGATAAGTTCCCGGCACAGCTTTCCGGCGGCCAGCAGCAGCGTGTGGCGATTGCGCGCGCGCTGTGCATGGATCCGGTGGCGATGCTGTTCGATGAGCCCACGTCAGCGCTCGATCCTGAAATGATCAACGAAGTGCTGGACGTGATGGTCGAGCTGGCGCACGAAGGGATGACCATGATGGTGGTGACGCACGAAATGGGCTTCGCCCGTAAAGTGGCCAACCGCGTGATCTTCATGGACGAAGGGAAAATTGTCGAAGACTCACCGAAAGAAGAGTTCTTCGCCAACCCGAAATCCGAACGCGCCAAAGATTTCCTCGCGAAAATTCTGCACTAATCTTCTCGGTGCGCAATCTGCGGATTGCGCACTGCTTCACGCTTTAGATCTCTTTTTCTATTCGGCGTCACATCGCAGCGTTAACCTTGTCACAAAATAATGCTAAGAATGGAGAACGCTATGGCACACCCTATAATTCTCGACTGCGATCCGGGTCATGATGACGCGATCGCACTCGTCCTCGCGCTTGCCTCCCCTGAACTGGACGTGAAAGCGGTCACCTCGTCCGCTGGAAATCAGACGCCGGACAAAACCCTGCGCAACGTTTTACGAATGCTGACGCTGCTGAAACGCACCGATATTCCTGTCGCAGGCGGCGCCGTTAAGCCGCTGATGCGCGAGCTGATCATTGCCGACAACGTTCACGGTGAAAGCGGGCTGGATGGCCCGGCGCTGCCGGAGCCGGGCTTTGCACCGCAAAACTGCTCCGCCGTGGAGCTGATGGCGAAGGTGCTGCGTGAAAGCGCAGAGCCCGTCACCCTAGTGGCTACCGGCCCGCAGACCAACGTTGCGCTCCTGCTGAACAGCCATCCTGAACTGTACAGCAACATCGCCCGTATCGTCATCATGGGCGGATCAATGGGGCTGGGGAACTGGACGCCTGCGGCCGAATTCAACATCTTTGTTGATCCGGAGGCTGCGGAGATCGTCTTCCAGTCGGGCCTGCCGATTGTGATGGCGGGGCTGGACGTGACGCATCGGGCACAGATTATGGCAGACGATATTGAGCGCTTCCGCGCCGTGGGCAACCCGGTTGCGACAACCGTAGCCGAGCTGCTCGACTTCTTTATGGAGTATCACAAAGCCGAGAAATGGGGCTTTCACGGCGCGCCGCTGCATGACCCGTGCACCATCGCCTGGCTGCTGAAGCCTGAAATGTTTACCACGGTGGACAGATGGGTTGGCGTGGAGACGCAGGGGAAATATACCCAGGGGATGACGGTGGTGGATTACTATTCGCTGACGGGAAATAAACCGAATACGACGCTGATGGTGGATATCGACCGGGAGGCGTTTGTGGATTTGCTGGCGGAAAGACTTGCTTACTATTGTGCGGCCTGACGCCCTCACCCTGGCCCTCTCCCACGGGGAGAGGGAACTAAACTGCGCTTTTACTTATGGCTCAAACGGGCGACGCTGGAACTGATCGTGCCCGCACTTCGGGCACAGCGGCAACACATCCGGCGTATATACCGCAATATGGTGATGGCACTTCTCGCACACCAGATTCCCCAGCCCCACCACTTCACCGCTCTGGTACACGCCGTGATGATTTAAATCCTGGAACACCTCGCGCCACTCCAGCTGGGTTTTATCGGTAATATCCGCCAGCTCCTGCCACAGGCTCTCTTTGATCACCCGCATAAAGACGCTGTCGGCGATCTCATCCTGGCTCTCTTCGTAGCTGCGCGCGAACTCTTCCAGATCGCGGCGTACGGCGCGCGTCACCTCTTCCACTTCGGTTCGCGTTAACTCACCCGTTTGCGTCACCCGTTCACGCGCCTGTTCGACCAGCGCGTCAATATCGCGCTCGCCGTTACGCAGCCGTTCCGTCAGTGTCGCCACCAGTTCGCGGTAAAATTGAGCAACCTTGTTCATCATTTTGCCTCCCGGGTAAGTAACTATTTCTAATAATAGACCTTATTTCGCCGCCGCTTTGTCAGGTGAAGCACAGACCCGGTAAATTCCTGCAAAGTGCAATTGCGCGAAAGGCTGTTTTGACGCGGGCGTTTGGGCTATGCTATGCGGATCTGAATTACCACATCCATTGGCTACATTTTTGTAGCTGTATTGAACACAGGACCACTGGCTGCCATGCAAGAGCAATACCGCCCGGAAGAGATAGAATCAAAAGTCCAGCAACACTGGGACGAGAAGCGCACCTTTGAAGTAACCGAAGACGAGAGCAAAGAGAAGTATTACTGCCTGTCGATGCTTCCCTATCCTTCTGGTCGACTACACATGGGCCACGTGCGTAACTACACCATCGGTGATGTGATCGCCCGTTACCAGCGCATGCTGGGCAAAAACGTTCTGCAGCCAATCGGCTGGGATGCGTTCGGCCTGCCTGCAGAAGGCGCAGCGGTAAAAAACAATACCGCTCCGGCACCGTGGACGTACGACAACATCGCGTACATGAAAAACCAGCTCAAAATGCTGGGCTTCGGCTATGACTGGAGCCGCGAGCTGGCGACCTGCACCCCGGAATACTACCGCTGGGAGCAGAAGTTCTTCACCGAGCTGTACAAAAAAGGCCTGGTGTACAAGAAGACCTCTGCCGTTAACTGGTGCCCGAATGACCAGACCGTTCTGGCGAACGAGCAGGTTATCGACGGCTGCTGCTGGCGCTGCGACACCAAAGTTGAGCGTAAAGAGATCCCGCAGTGGTTTATCAAAATCACCGCTTACGCTGACGAACTGCTGAACGATCTGGATACACTGGATCACTGGCCTGACACCGTTAAGACCATGCAGCGCAACTGGATCGGCCGTTCTGAAGGCGTGGAAATTACCTTCAACGTTGAGAACTACGACCAGACCCTGACCGTCTACACCACCCGTCCGGATACCTTCATGGGTGCGACCTATCTGGCCGTGGCCGCAGGTCACCCGCTGGCGCAGAAAGCGGCAGAGAACAACCCGGAACTGGCGACCTTCATCGACGAATGCCGCAACACGAAAGTGGCCGAAGCCGACATGGCGACGATGGAGAAAAAAGGCGTTGCGACGGGCTTCTATGCTAAGCACCCGCTGACGGGCGAAGCGATCCCGGTCTGGGCTGCAAACTTCGTTCTGATGGAGTACGGTACTGGTGCTGTCATGGCCGTTCCGGGTCACGATCAGCGCGACTACGAGTTTGCCACCAAATACAACCTGCCGATTAAAGCCGTTATTCTGGCCGCCGATGGTTCTGAACCTGACCTGTCCGAGCAGGCGTTGACCGAAAAAGGCACCCTGTTCAACTCCGGTGAGTTCAGCGGCCTCAGCTTCGAAGAGGGCTTCAACGCCATCGCCGATAAGCTGGCCTCACTGGGCGTGGGCGAGCGTAAAGTGAACTTCCGTCTGCGCGACTGGGGCGTGTCCCGTCAGCGTTACTGGGGTGCGCCAATTCCAATGGTGACCCTGGAAGACGGCACCGTCATGCCAACGCCTGAAGATCAGCTGCCCGTGATCCTGCCGGAAGACGTGGTTATGGACGGCATCACCAGCCCGATCAAAGCCGATCCTGAGTGGGCCAAAACCACCGTTAACGGCCAGCCTGCGCTGCGTGAAACCGACACCTTCGATACCTTTATGGAGTCCTCCTGGTACTACGCGCGCTACACCTGCCCGCAGTACAAAGAAGGCATGCTGGATTCTGACGCCGCCAACTACTGGCTGCCGGTAGATATCTATATTGGTGGTATCGAACACGCCATCATGCACCTGCTCTACTTCCGCTTTTTCCATAAGCTGATGCGCGATGCCGGCATGGTGAACTCTGACGAGCCTGCTAAACAGCTGCTGTGCCAGGGTATGGTGCTGGCAGACGCCTTCTACTACGTTGGCGCGAACGGCGAGCGTAACTGGGTTTCTCCGGTTGATGCGATCGTTGAGCGCGACGAGAAAGGCCGTATCGTGAAGGCGACAGACGCTGAAGGCCATGAACTGGTTTATACCGGCATGAGCAAGATGTCCAAGTCTAAAAACAACGGTATCGACCCGCAGGTGATGGTTGAGCGTTACGGCGCGGACACCGTACGTCTGTTCATGATGTTTGCTTCTCCGGCTGATATGACCCTTGAGTGGCAGGAATCGGGCGTAGAAGGCGCGAACCGCTTCCTGAAACGCGTCTGGAAGCTGGTGTACGAACATACCGCACAGGGTGATGCTCCGGCACTGAACGCCGCTGCGCTGAGCGAAGATCAGCAGGCGCTGCGTCGTGATGTTCATAAAACGATCGCGAAAGTGACCGATGATATTGGCCGTCGTCAGACCTTCAATACCGCAATTGCGGCTATTATGGAACTGATGAACAAGCTGGCGAAAGCCCCGCAGGACGGCGAGCAGGATCGTGCCATCATGCGTGAAGCGCTGCTGGCCGTGGTTCGCATGCTTAACCCGTTCACGCCACACGTCAGCTTCACCCTGTGGCAGGAGCTGAAAGGCGAAGGCGATATCGACAACGCGCCGTGGCCGGTGGCTGACGAAGCAGCGATGGTGGAAAACACCACGCTGGTGGTGGTCCAGGTCAACGGCAAAGTCCGTGGTAAAATTACCGTGGCGGTCGATGCAACTGAAGATCAGGTTCGCGAGCGCGCGGGCCAGGAACCTCTGGTTGCGAAATATCTTGAGGGCGTTACCTTACGTAAAGCGATCTACGTACCGGGTAAACTGCTCAATCTGGTCGTTGGCTAAGCGCGGGAGGAAACGTGCGACAACTGGCAACAATACTCTTATCTCTGGCGGTGCTTGTCACCGCTGGCTGTGGCTGGCATCTGCGCAACACCACGGCGGTGCCACCTGAAATGAAAACGATGATTTTCGACTCATCAGATCCGAATGGCCCGCTCAGCCGGGCTATCCGTAATCAGCTGCGCCTGAATGACGTTGAGCTTATCGAGAAAGGCACGCTTCGTCAGGATGTACCGTCCCTGCGTGTTGTCGGAGGGGGACTGTCTAAAGACACCGCCTCTATCTTCCAGGATGGTCGTACCGCTGAGTATCAGATGGTGTTGACGGTCAACGCGGCTGTACTAATCCCGGGTAAAGACATCTATCCGATCAGCGCAAAAGTGTATCGTTCGTTCTTTGATAACCCACAAACCGCGCTGGCGAAAGATGCCGAAGAGCAGATTATCATCAACGAAATGTACGACAAGGCGGCGGAACAGCTGATCCGCAAACTGCCGGGTATTGCAGCGTCTAACCGAGAAGGCTCTGACATTATTGAAAAACCGGATGCCAGTACGCCTCCTGTTTCTACCTCTTTGGGTAAATGATGATCAGGCTGTATCCTGAACAACTCCGCGCGCAGCTCAATGAAGGGCTGCGCGCGGCGTATCTGCTGCTCGGAAACGACCCGTTACTACTTCAGGAAAGCTTGGATGCCGTGCGGCATGCGGCCGCGGCTCAGGGCTTTGATGAACACCATACCGTTCAGGTGGATAACGCCACCGACTGGAACGCCCTCTTCTCACTCTGTCAGGCGATGAGCCTTTTTGCGTCGCGCCAGACAATCCAGATCCTGCTGCCGGAGAACGGCCCTAACGCTGCCATCAATGAGCAACTCGCCACGCTGGTCAGCCTGTTACACAGCGATCTGCTGTTGATTGTGCGCGGCAGCAAGCTCACCAAAGCGCAGGAAAACGCGGCATGGTTCACCCAGCTCGCGACCCACGCGGTGCTGGTCACCTGCCAGACGCCTGAGCAGGCGCACCTGCCTAAATGGGTCGCCGCGAGAGCGAAGCAGCACAACCTTCAACTGGACGATGCGGCGAACCAACTGCTCTGCTACTGCTATGAAGGCAACCTGCTGGCCCTGGCACAGGCGCTGGACAGGCTCTCCCTTCTCTGGCCGGACGGCAAGCTGACCTTACCGCGCGTTGAGCAGGCCGTTAACGATGCCGCACACTTCACGCCGTTCCACTGGGTGGATGCGCTGCTCTCGTCGAAAAGCAAACGCGCCCTGCATATTCTCCAGCAGCTGCGCCTGGAGGGCAGTGAACCCGTCATTCTGCTGCGCACGCTGCAGCGCGAGCTGTTGCTGCTGATAACGCTCAAGCGCCAGTCGGCCCATGCTCCGTTACGCTCCCTGTTTGATAAACACCGGGTGTGGCAAAACCGGCGGGCAATGACCACCGAGGCCATCAACCGCCTGAGCCATGAACAGCTGCGCCAGGCGGTGCAGCTTCTGATGCGCGCCGAGCTTACCCTAAAACAAGATTACGGCCAGTCGGTGTGGGCGGAGCTGGAAAGCCTTTCCCTGCTGCTCTGCCACAAGGCGCTGGCTGACGTATTTATTGATGGATAGTATGCACTCTTTACAGGCCCTGTATGGCGGCACCTTTGACCCGGTACACTACGGGCATCTGAAGCCGGTAGAAATTCTGGCAAATCTGATCGGCCTGCAGCGCGTTACCATCATGCCCAATAATGTTCCGCCGCACCGCCCCCAGCCTGAAGCAACCAGCGAGCAGCGCAAAGAGATGCTCGCTCTGGCTATCGCGGATAAGCCGCTCTTCAGGCTGGATGAACGGGAATTGCGTCGCGACACCCCCTCGTGGACGTCGCAAACGCTGCAGGAGTGGCGGGCCGAGCAAGGGCCTGACCAGCCGCTCGCCTTTATCATCGGTCAGGACTCCCTGCTCAACTTCCCCACGTGGCACAAGTATGAAACCATTCTGAGGAACAGCCACCTGCTCGTCTGCCGCCGTCCGGGCTACCCGCTGACCATGCGCGAAGCGCAATATCAGCAGTGGCTTGAAGACCATCTCACCGATAACGTTGAAGATTTTCACAACCAGCCCGCCGGGAAGATTTATCTGGCGGAGACGCCGTGGTTCGACATCTCTGCGACCGTTATTCGCGAACGTTTACAGCAGGGTTTAGCCTGTGACGATCTGCTGCCTGCCCCGGTGCTGGCGTATATTCATACTCACGGGTTGTATCAGAAAACCGCAGATAAATAGCCGGAGGGCATAAAAAGCAGCATATTGATTATCCTGCCTTGACAGGTTAAGCCATACTGTTATCCTCCGCTGCCAGACTTTCCCGCCGATCGTTGCTTTACAGAAATTGTTTTACAAAAATGGCGATGCAATCTCAGGCGGAGGGTGGGATGATACCCGCCTTCAAAAGCCCGGACGGTGACATTTGTCCCGACAGGGGCGTCAGTTCAGGTATACTGTCTGGCCACGAATTCATAGTTGTACAATCTCATTCACCCAGGGGGAAAACTTGCAGGGTAAAGCACTCCAGGATTTTGTTATCGACAAAATTGATGACCTGAAAGGTCAGGACATCATCGCTATCGACGTTAAGGGTAAATCCAGTATTACCGACTGCATGATTATCTGCACCGGTACCTCTACGCGTCATGTTGTTTCGATTGCCGACCATGTGGTTCAGGAATCGCGCGCAGCAGGACTCTTACCGCTTGGCGTTGAAGGTGAAGCGACCGCTGACTGGGTGGTTGTTGACCTCGGCGATGTGATTGTCCACGTCATGCAGGAAGAGAGCCGTCGCCTGTATGAGCTGGAAAAACTCTGGGGTTAATGCGTGAAGTTGCAGCTGGTCGCCGTCGGCACCAAAATGCCGGACTGGGTACAAACCGGTTTTACTGAATATCTGCGTCGTTTTCCCAAAGATATGCCGTTCGAACTGGTGGAGATCCCCGCCGGGAAGCGCGGTAAGAACGCGGATATCAAACGTATTCTCGACAAAGAGGGTGAACTGATGCTTGCTGCCGCAGGCAAGAACCGCATCGTCACCCTTGATATTCCAGGTAAACCCTGGGATACGCCGCAGCTGGCGCATGAACTGGAGCGCTGGAAGCAGGATGGCCGCGACGTCAGTCTGTTGATTGGCGGACCTGAAGGGTTATCCCCCGCCTGCAAAGCGGCAGCAGAACAAAGTTGGTCTCTCTCTGCGCTGACGCTGCCCCACCCGCTCGTGCGGGTCCTGGTGGCGGAAAGCTTGTATCGCGCGTGGAGCATTACTACCAACCACCCCTATCACCGCGAGTAATGACTGACCAGGGTAGATTAAGCAGCGGATGAAACTACAGAATTCTTTTCGCGACTATACGGCTGAGTCCGCGCTGTTTGTGCGCCGGGCGCTGGTCGCCTTTACGGGGATTTTGCTGCTTACCGGCGTGCTGATCGCCAACCTTTATAATCTGCAAATTGTCCGCTTTACCGATTACCAGACGCGTTCTAACGAAAACCGCATTAAGCTGGTGCCTATCGCACCCAGCCGCGGCATTATCTACGACCGTAACGGCACCCCTCTGGCGTTAAACCGCACCATCTATCAAGTCGAGATGATGCCGGAGAAGGTCGATAACGTGCAGAATACGCTGGAAGCGCTAAGGAGCGTTGTCGATCTTAACGATGATGATATCGCGGCCTTCAAAAAAGAGCGCGCCCGCTCTCACCGTTTCACCTCCATTCCGGTTAAAACCAATCTGACGGAAGTCCAGGTCGCCCGTTTTGCGGTGAACCAGTACCGCTTCCCCGGTGTGGAAGTGAAGGGTTACAAGCGTCGCTACTATCCTTACGGATCCGCGCTGACGCATGTGATTGGCTACGTTTCCAAAATTAACGATAAAGACGTCGAGCGCCTCGATAAAGACGGCAAGCTGGCGAACTACGCCGCGACGCACGATATCGGCAAGCTGGGGATCGAGCGCTACTACGAAGATGTCCTGCACGGGCAGACCGGCTATGAAGAAGTTGAGGTTAACAACCGTGGCCGCGTCATCCGCCAGCTTAAAGAAGTGCCGCCTCAGGCGGGGCACGACGTCTATCTGACGCTCGATCTTAAACTGCAGCAGTATATTGAAACCCTGCTGGCGGGCAGCCGCGCCGCCGTGGTGGTCACCGACCCGCGCACCGGCGGCATTCTGGCCATGGTTTCTATGCCAAGCTATGACCCGAACCTCTTTGTTGACGGCATCTCCAGCAAAGACTACTCCGGCCTGCTGAATGACCCTAACACCCCGCTGGTGAACCGCGCCACGCAAGGCGTTTACCCGCCGGCATCAACGGTTAAACCGTACGTGGCGGTCTCGGCGCTGAGCGCGGGCGTCATCAACCGCAATACCAGCCTGTTTGACCCGGGCTGGTGGCAGCTACCGGGCTCTGAAAAACGCTATCGCGACTGGAAGAAATGGGGCCATGGCCATCTGAACGTTACGAAATCTCTGGAAGAATCTGCGGATACCTTCTTCTATCAGGTGGCGTATGACATGGGCATTGACCGCCTGTCAGAGTGGATGAGCAAATTCGGCTACGGACATTACACCGGCGTGGATCTGGCTGAGGAACGGTCAGGCAACATGCCAACCCGCGAGTGGAAACTAAAGCGCTTCAAGAAGCCGTGGTATCAGGGTGATACCATACCGGTGGGTATCGGCCAGGGTTACTGGACGGCCACCCCGCTTCAGATGAACAAAGCGATGATGATCCTCATTAACGACGGCGTAGTGAAAGTTCCGCATCTGCTGCAAAGCACCGTTGAAGATGGCAAAAAAGTGCCGTGGGTGCAGCCCCATGAAGCGCCGGTAGGCGACATCCATTCCGGCTTCTGGGAAATAGCGAAAGACGGTATGTACGGTGTGGCAAACCGTCCAAACGGAACCGCGCACAAATATTTCGCCGGTACGCCATATAAAGTGGCCGCGAAATCCGGTACGGCGCAGGTCTTTGGCCTGAAAGCCAATGAAACCTATAACGCACACCGCATAGCCGAACGTCTGCGTGACCATAAGCTGATGACGGCGTTTGCCCCTTATGATAACCCGCAGGTGGCGGTGGCAATGATTCTGGAGAACGGCGGCGCTGGCCCGGCAGTAGGGACCATCATGCGCCAGATCCTGGACCACATTATGCTGGGTGATAACAACACCGAACTGCCGGCTGAAAATCCGGCCGCCGCTGCGGCGGAGGACCAATAATCATGACGGATAATCCAAATAAAAAATCGCTGTGGGATAAAATTCACATCGACCCAGCCATGCTGCTGATCCTGCTGGCCCTGCTGGTTTACAGCGCCCTGGTTATCTGGAGCGCCAGCGGCCAGGACATCGGCATGATGGAACGCAAGATCGGCCAGATCGCGATGGGTCTGGTCATTATGGTGGTAATGGCGCAGATCCCGCCGCGCGTCTATGAAGGCTGGGCGCCCTATCTCTACATCTTCTGTATTATTTTGCTGGTGGCGGTAGATGCATTCGGTGCCATCTCAAAAGGGGCACAGCGCTGGCTGGATCTGGGCGTAGTCCGTTTCCAGCCCTCGGAGATTGCCAAAATCGCAGTCCCGCTGATGGTGGCGCGCTTTATCAACCGCGACGTCTGTCCGCCGTCGCTGAAAAATACCGCTATCGCCCTGGTGCTGATATTCCTGCCGACACTGCTGGTTGCGGCGCAGCCTGACCTCGGCACCTCGATCCTTATCGCCCTCTCCGGCCTGTTTGTCCTGTTCCTGTCGGGCTTAAGCTGGCGTCTGATTGGTATCGCGGTGGTGCTGGTTGCAGCGTTTATCCCTATCCTGTGGTTCTTCCTGATGCACGACTACCAGCGCCAGCGCGTCATGATGCTTCTCGATCCGGAAACCGATCCACTCGGTGCGGGCTATCATATTATTCAGTCCAAGATTGCGATTGGCTCCGGCGGCCTGCGCGGTAAAGGCTGGCTGCACGGTACCCAGTCGCAGCTGGAGTTTTTACCGGAGCGCCACACCGACTTTATCTTTGCGGTACTGGCGGAAGAGCTGGGACTGGTTGGCATCCTGATCCTGCTGGCGCTCTACGTGCTGCTCATCATGCGAGGTTTGTGGATTGCGGCCCGCGCGCAGACCACTTTCGGCCGCGTCATGGCAGGCGGACTGATGTTGATTTTATTCGTTTATGTCTTCGTAAATATTGGTATGGTGAGTGGTATTCTGCCGGTGGTAGGCGTACCGCTGCCGCTGGTGAGTTACGGAGGCTCGGCACTGATCGTGTTGATGGCCGGGTTTGGTATCGTGATGTCGATCCACACCCACAGAAAAATGTTGTCAAAAAGCGTATAAAAATAAGGGGATCGGAATGCGTAAGCAGTGGCTGGGTATCTGCATTGCGGCAAGTTTACTTGCGGCCTGTACAAGTGATGATGGTCAGCAACAGGCAACCGTCGCGCCGCCGCAGCCTGCGGTGTGTAATGGCCCAATCGTTGAAATTAGCGGTGCCGATCCCGTTTATGAACCGCTGAATGCCAGCGCGAATCAGGATTACGAGCGCGACGGCAAAAGCTACAAAATTGTGCAGGATCCGTCCCGCTTTAGCCAGGCTGGCTTTGCCGCCATTTATGATGCTGAGCCGGGCAGTAACCTGACGGCATCGGGTGAAATATTTGACCCAATGCAGCTGACTGCGGCGCACCCGACGCTACCTATCCCTAGCTACGCCCGTATCACCAACCTGGCGAACGGCCGTATGATCGTCGTGCGTATTAACGACCGCGGCCCGTACGGTAATGACCGGGTGATTTCCCTGTCCCGCGCGTCTGCCGATCGCCTGAATACCTCGAACAACACCAAAGTTCGCATTGACCCAATTATCGTGGCGCAGGATGGTTCGCTCTCCGGGCCGGGAACCGCGTGTACCACGGTGGCGAAACAGACCTATGCCCTCCCCGACCGCCCAAATCTGGACGGCGGCATGGGAAGCGTCTCCTCGCCGGCAGAGCCTTCTCAGCCGGCGGGAGAAATACGCCCAATCAGCAATGACACCCTGCAAAGCGATGATGCCACTGGCGCACCGGTAAAAAGCAGCGGCTTCCTTGGCGCACCAACGAACTTAGCCTCGGGCGTGCTGGAGAGCAGTGAGCCGACGCCAGCCCCTGTTGCCGCCCCCGTCGTGCAGCAGCCTGCCCCGGTAACGGCTCCGGTCACGACCCAGAGCGCAGCCGTTGCCGCTCCCGCAGCAGCCAGCGGCGGCTTTGTCGTCCAGGTGGGCGCAGTGAGCGATCGGGCCCGTGCCCAGCAGTATCAGCAGCGTCTGAGCCAGCAGTTTGGCGTGCCAGGACGCGTTGAGCAAAACGGCGCGGTCTGGCGTATTCAGATGGGGCCGTTTGCCAGCAAGTCGCAGGCGGCATCCCTGCAGCAGCGTTTGCAGAGCGAGGCACAGCTGCAGTCCTTTATCGCTGTTACGAAGTAATTAATCGGCGGTATCCGAAATGTCAGTTTGTGTAAAACACATTCACAAACTCATGCTTAAAGTCGGATGCCTGCCTGAATAGCATTTGCTATAGTAAGGCACTTTTTTTAATTCCATCACGGATGTCGTAGTTCTGACCATGAAGACCACTTTTTCTGCTCGTTTTGTGCAGCGCATGGCGCTGACCACGGCCCTTTGCGCGGCTGCACTCTCTGCAGCTCATGCTGATGACCTGAATATCAAGACCATGATCCCTGGCGTTCCGCAAATCGACGCGGAATCCTACATCCTGATCGATTACAACTCTGGCAAAGTGCTGGCAGAACAGAATGCCGATGCCCGCCGTGACCCGGCCAGCCTGACCAAAATGATGACCAGCTACGTCATCGGCCAGGCAATGAAAGCCGGTAAGTTCAAAGAGACGGATCTGGTCACCATCGGCAACGATGCGTGGGCTACCGGGAACCCGGTTTTCAAAGGTTCCTCGCTGATGTTCCTGAAACCGGGAATGCAGGTTCCGGTTTCTCAGTTAATTCGTGGTATTAACCTGCAGTCCGGTAACGACGCCTGCGTGGCCATGGCCGATTTCGCCGCCGGTAGTCAGGATGCGTTCGTGGGCCTGATGAACAGCTACGTAAATGCCCTGGGTCTGAAGAACAGCCACTTCCAGACCGTACACGGTCTCGATGCAGACGGTCAGTACAGCTCCGCGCGCGATATGGCGCTGATTGGTCAGGCACTGATCCGCGACGTACCTAACGAGTACTCTATCTACAAAGAGAAAGAGTTCACCTTCAACGGCATTCGTCAGACCAACCGTAACGGCCTGCTGTGGGATAACAGCCTGAACGTTGACGGCATCAAAACCGGCCACACCGACAAAGCCGGTTACAACCTGGTGGCATCTGCCACTGAAGGCCAGATGCGCCTGATCTCTGCCGTGATGGGCGGTCGCACCTTTAAAGGTCGCGAAACCGAAAGTAAGAAACTGCTGACCTGGGGCTTCCGTTTCTTCGAAACCGTGAACCCGCTGAAAGCAGGCAAAGAATTTGCTTCTGAACCCGTCTGGTTCGGCGATAACGATCGTGCTTCTCTGGGCGTGGATAAAGACCTCTACCTGACTATTCCACGCGGTCGTATGAAGGATCTGAAAGCAAGCTATGTGCTCAACACCACCGAACTGCATGCCCCGCTGCAGAAAAACCAGGTGGTAGGCACCATCAACTTCCAGCTGGACGGTAAAACGATCGACCAGCGCCCACTCGTGGTATTGGAAGAAATTCCTGAAGGCAATTTCTTCGGCAAAATCATTGATTACATTAAATTGATGTTCCATCACTGGTTTGGCTAAAAATCGAACACTTGAAAGTGTGATTTTGATCCCCATATACTAAGTATCCTGATAACTCCCACCCGACGTGGGAGTTATTCTTTTTGACGTTACGCCGGAGCTGACATGAAAACCAAACTTAACGAACTGCTTGAATTCCCTACCCCGTTTACCTACAAAGTAATGGGTCTGGCGAAACCTGAGCTGGTTGATCAGGTGGTTGAAGTGGTACAGCGCCATGCGCCGGGTGACTACTCTCCGTCAGTAAAACCAAGCAGCAAGGGCAACTACCACTCGGTTTCTATTACCATCACTGCCACACATATCGAGCAGGTTGAGACGCTGTACGAAGAGCTCGGCAATATCGAAATCGTTCGTATGGTGCTGTAGTCCCTTTGCGGTTACCCGGTTTACCGGGTAACCCCTCTTCCCCGCTGTGATATACTCCCCCTCATCTTTTGTTTCTCGTCTTCGGAGACGCGTTTTGTATCAGGATAAAATTCTGGTCCGTCATCTCGGGCTGCAACCTTATGAGCCTGTCTCTCAGGCTATGCACGAGTTCACCGATTCACGCGATGACACAACCCCTGATGAGATTTGGCTGGTCGAACATCTGCCGGTATTTACGCAGGGACAGGCGGGAAAAGCGGAACACTTATTAATGACGGGCGATATCCCGGTGATCCAGAGCGATCGTGGCGGACAGGTGACTTACCACGGTCCGGGTCAGCAGGTAATGTACGTCCTGCTTAATCTGAAGCGCAGAAAGCTTGGCGTACGTGAGCTGGTGACGTTACTGGAACAGACCGTCGTCAACACGCTGGCGGAGTATGGGATTGACGCGCATCCGCGTGCCGATGCGCCGGGCGTCTACGTTGGCGAAATGAAGATCTGCTCTCTGGGGCTACGTATTCGTAAAGGTTGTTCCTTCCACGGTCTGGCATTGAATATTAATATGGATCTTACGCCTTTCCAGCGCATAAACCCCTGCGGCTACGCCGGCATGGAAATGACGCAAATGCGCCAGTGGGTCGATACCGCTACGCCAGAAAATATACGTCCCGTGCTTCTGAAGAATGTGTTAGCACTACTTAACAATCCCCCGCACGAATATATCCCTGCTTAATATATCATCCAGAATGGCTCGATAATTTGACGGGCCACTGTTTATTTACCGCTTTTACGCTTTACAATAATCCGCAGATTCTATATTTTCGAAGCGCCCGAATATTGCCCTTACATATTATTTAGCCTCCGGACAGCACGGCATACACAGGCTAAGTAACTTGAGTGATAATCACACAACTGTTTGTTTTTGATAAACAAGTGGAACAAAAGCAACACTTTACGAATCTCTACAAGCATAATAAATAAATTGAACTATCATTCATGTTGTGAATGTATACGGAGTGAAAGCGTGGAGTATAATAATTTACCAGCCAAACGCCTGAATGACCCTGGTGGCGAAGATAAGCCGCAAATTTTTCGGACTTTACGTAATATTGATCTCAATTTACTGACTATTTTTGAGGCAGTATATGTCCATAAGGGTATCGTTAACGCTGCGAAAATTCTTAATCTCACGCCATCGGCAATAAGTCAGTCAATTCAAAAGCTACGGGCTATATTTCCCGACCCCTTATTTATCCGTAAGGGCCAGGGCGTCACGCCAACGGCCTATGCGACACATCTCCACGAATACATCAGCCAGGGGCTGGAGTCGATTCTGGGTGCGCTGGATTTAACCGGAAGCTATGACAAACAGAGAACCATCACCATCGGCTGCTCCCCTTCTGTCGGCGTACTGGTGATGCCCGCGATCTTCCAGGCCGTGAAAGAGCATGCACCTCAGCTTCTGCTTCGCAATGTGCCTCTTAACGAACCTGACGTTCAGCTTGCTCAGTTCCAGACAGACCTGGTCATCGAAAGCGGCAGCTTTAGCGCCCGAGCGCTGGGGCAAAATGTGCTTTACGCGGATAACCTGGTGCTGGTTTGCCGCAAGCAGCACCCCGTCCTCAGCGAGCCGTTATCCATTGAAAACCTGCGCAACTACGACCACTCGTCTTTCATGACCGAAGGACAGTCTAACCACGCTCTGCGTCAGCGTATTGACGAAATTTTCCCGGAACGTCAGATCAGTTTCAGCAGTTACAATATGTTCACCACCGCATCCCTGATTGGCAGCAGCGATATGCTGTGCATCATGCCTTCACGCCTGTATAACCTGCTGCGGAAATGCTGGCCGCTGGAGAGTATTCCGCTAAGCCAGCTCAATGCAGAATCTATCGAGATTTCACTGCATTACAACAAGCTCAGCTTGCGCGATCCGGTACTGGAAAACGTCATCCGCATTATCCGTCAGGCCTTCTGACAGAGCGTACCCGTACACGTCCCTGCCGCTCGCAGGGCAAAAGGCACAAAACAACAACTATTTTACAAATTGGCGACCTGGCAGGCTGCTTTAACGCCCCTATAAATGATATACTGCCTGTCGTTCGTTCAAAAATAGTTGATAAATACAACATTCCCTTGAATTGAAACGCTTTCCTTCGATATTCGCAACTGGAACACGCACGCTATGAGTAAACCCATTGTGATGGAACGCGGTGTTAAATACCGCGATGCCGATAAAATGGCCCTTATCCCGGTTAAAAACGTGGCTACAGAGCGCGAGGCGCTGTTAAGAAAACCGGAATGGATGAAAATCAAACTTCCGGCAGACTCTTCGCGTATCCAGGGGATCAAAGCGGCGATGCGTAAGAATGGCCTTCACTCTGTTTGTGAAGAAGCCTCTTGCCCGAACCTTGCTGAATGTTTCAATCACGGCACCGCGACGTTTATGATTCTGGGTGCCATCTGTACCCGCCGCTGCCCATTCTGCGATGTGGCGCATGGCCGCCCGGTGGCCCCCGATGCCAACGAGCCGCAAAAACTGGCGCAAACCATCGCCGACATGGCGCTGCGTTATGTGGTTATCACCTCCGTTGACCGCGACGATCTGCGTGATGGCGGTGCTCAGCACTTCGCTGACTGCATTACTGCCATTCGCGAGAAAAGCCCGAACATCAAAATCGAAACGCTGGTTCCTGACTTCCGCGGCCGTATGGACCGCGCGCTGGATATCCTGACCGCGACGCCGCCAGATGTGTTTAACCACAACCTGGAGAACGTTCCGCGTCTTTACCGTCAGGTGCGTCCTGGAGCCGACTATAACTGGTCTCTGAAGCTGCTGGAGCGCTTTAAAGAAGCACATCCGCATATCCCGACCAAGTCAGGTCTGATGGTGGGTCTGGGTGAAACCAATGACGAAATCATCGACGTCATGCGCGATCTGCGCCGCCACGGTGTGACCATGTTGACGCTCGGCCAGTATCTGCAGCCAAGCCGTCACCACCTGCCGGTACAGCGCTACGTGAGCCCGGATGAATTTGACGAGATGAAAGCCGAAGCGCTGGCGATGGGCTTTACCCACGCGGCTTGTGGTCCGTTTGTTCGTTCTTCTTACCATGCGGATATGCAGGCGAAAGGCGAAGAAGTCAAATAACGCCGTAATATTCATTTACAGTAATGCAAAAAAACCGGCCTCATGAGCCGGTTTTTTTTTCGCAAGCCCTCAGGCATTGCCGTTACTCTTTGTGGGAAAGCTTCTCTGCCGGGATGTCGTCAGCGCTTTTCTTCGCGGCTGCGTCATCGTCGTTCATCGCTTTCTTGAAGCCTTTGATGGCAGCCCCCAGGTCACCACCCAGCGTGCGTAACTTCTTGGTACCAAACAGCAGGACGACCAGTGCGGCAACCACCAGCAGTTTGGTAATACTAATCTCACCCATAGATACCTTCTTTACTTAAAACAGGCTGCATTCAGCGCCAAAACCCGATCGTATTAACGGTCATTTGGCGCGTGCACACAATAGCAATCTGTAACAAGGTGAATCAAGCATTGTTGAAAAAAACATCACAATAATTGCGGTGGCGCAAAGCGACGGTTGCGAAGAACAGGTAATTGCTGACGCGCAAGCACAACTCTTTCTAAAATTATCTCCGCCATCAGCATAACCGACGCTTCCGCTGCGGCGGCAATCGTCACTCCCAGGGGATCAACCACCCTGCTCTGCCCGATGTTTTTATTGCCGCACTCCCCGGCGGCAACAACATAACAGGTCGTGTCCAGCGCACGTGCCGCAAGCAGCGTAGCCCAGTGTTGCTCTTTTAGCGGCCCCTTAACCCATGCGGCAGGCAATACCAGCACCTCCGCCCCCTGCAGCGCCAGATGCACCGCCAGCTCAGGGAAACGCAGGTCATAGCAGGTCATCAACCCCACCTTAAACCCGTCGATATCAATGAGCGGTGGGACGACATCTCCCGGATCAACGCGTCGCGACTCCTGGATGCTGAACGCATCATAGAGATGAAGCTTGGCGTAGCGCGCAACAATGGCACCGTCACGGATAGCCACCAGCGTATTCACTGCGCGACCCGGCGTTGAGGGAACGTGCACGGTTAAGACGGTGGTCATCGTACTGCCTACGCTCTGGGCGAGCAGTTGTTGTAAAAATTCGCCGTCAAGGGCCTGTGCGGACTTCACGGACAAATCCGGGTCGTTATCATCCCTTGCCAGCAACGCCTCAGGAAGCACCAGCAGCGACGCGCCTTTCTGTCGGGCCTGTATCATCAGGTTAACGCACTGCACTGCGTTAACCCGCCAGTCAGGCGTGACCGCAAACTGCCCTACCGCAACATACATATTTGTCCCCTCATTATAAACAGCGTTAAACTCGCTACTCTTACACATCAAATAGCAGGTATTTAGCGTGTTACAACTCCTATTAGCTGTTTTTATTGGTGGAGGCACGGGGAGCGTTGCGAGGTGGTTACTGAGTATGCGGTTTAATCCCCTGCACCAGGCGATTCCATTAGGAACGCTGGCCGCCAACCTGATTGGTGCTTTTATTATTGGTATGGGGCTGGCCTGGTTTAACCGGATGACGCACATCGATCCCATGTGGAAAGTCTTGATTACCACCGGCTTCTGCGGCGGTTTGACGACCTTTTCAACCTTTTCCGCGGAAACGGTTTTTCTCTTTCAGGAAGGTCGTATCGGCTGGGCGCTGGTGAATATCGCGATCAACATGATCGGATCTTTCGCGATGACGGGGATCGCATTTTGGCTTTTTTCCTCTGTAAGCACGCATTAACTGCCGGAGCGTTAATGTTGGCTTAATTTTTCTCTGTCACTCTGAAGGCAATACTGAACGAGGGTGACAAATGAAACAGAGTCTGATGAGCGCAGGCATGGTGTTGTTGAGCGTACTGATCGTGGCCAGCTTCCTGAAAATTTACCTGCTTGGCTGATTCATAACGAAAAAAACCCGCTCAATGAGCGGGTTTTGAAATTCTTGCTGACGCGTCTGAATTACAGAGCGATTACGTTAGCAGCAGAAGGGCCTTTGGCACCGTTAGTGATTTCGAACTCTACACGCTGACCTTCAGCCAGAGTTTTGAAACCATTAGACTGGATTGCAGAGAAGTGTACGAACACGTCTTTGCTGCCATCTTCAGGAGTAATGAAACCGAATCCTTTGGACTCATTAAACCACTTAACGTTACCTTTAATCTTAGACATCAAAATTACCTTTACATTAAAAAACGACACAAATGCTGTGTCGGTTACCAGTACATCAATTGTGGGACCTTTTGTCCAGCGGATCTTTGACAAAAAGTGACTAAAGTCGCGTTAATTTTCACTGACAGATTTTTATCGCTTACGAATCAACGGCTGCACGTTTTTTCACCACCAGGTAATGTTTTGTCAGTTAAAACTGAAAACGCATCCAGGCGAAGTAAACGTTACCGTTGTTATACGTTCCCGGAATGTAGGTCATCTGGAACGTTGCAGGGCCGTAACCAACAGAGGCCAGAGGCAGCAATACGGGGATCGGAATGTACTTCCAGTTGTCGCGCGCGGTCACCCCGGCGGTATAGCCCAGACCAACGTGGAAGTTCTCATCCGCCAGCGGGCGCCAGGTTTTTTCCCAGCCGTAGCCGCCAATCGGTTCCCACTTGTTAAAGGAGTCTTTGAAGGCCATCAGGTAGATGCCATGCCAGTTTCCTTTTTCATCCCAGCGCGACTGACCAAAACCCGCTCCCCAGGGACGCTCGTTGTATTTATCCGTTTTCTCTTTGTCGTAAGCAAAGCGCGCATGCCACGTTATTGCCGGGACATAGAGATCATAATGTTCAGGCGCTGACCAGGTCTGCGAAACATTATCCGTAAAAGTAGAGAACCAACCTTTATCCGTCGCGTTGTTCTCTGCCTGTGCAACAGAACAAAACGTTAACTGGCCAATAATAAACAATAAAATAGAGAAAAAAGTATTACGTACAATCACAATGCAATTACCATTCTTGATATTCGAGGCAAAGTTTAACATAGAATAATTGAACCAAGCCTTAACGGCATCACCCCTACTCTTAAATATCAGGCCGCTTTTCGGGAATATTCTTAAAGCGGCGTTCTGCTTATCCCGAATAAACCCACATCATGTACGCCTAATGTCTGTTAACGGTCTCCAGTACTAACAGGCCAGACCACACAAAAGTTTAACATTTTGTTATCATTACATATGACATGTTACGCTGTCTTTGCCGGTCAAGATCCTTATGACATAAATGCCTTACCCATGGCAAAAACGCTGTTATGCTGTTCGTTAGTCGTCTGTTTATTGATTTTAGTCAGCAAGGGCGGGCCATTAATTCGGCACATTTTCATCCTTCATTTTTATATTAATTTTTTATATCTCAGGGCAGAAAGACACAGGGGAAATCATGCTTACGTTTATCGAACTCCTAATTGGGGTCGTCGTCATTGTGGGTGTAGCTCGCTACATCATTAAAGGATACTCAGCCACGGGCGTTTTATTTGTCGGTGGTTTAACGCTGCTGATAATCAGCGCAGTAATGGGTCATCAGGTTTTACCTGCCAGCGCAGCCAGCACGGGCTACACCGCCACGGATATTGTTGAATATATTAAAATCCTGCTCATGAGCCGCGGTGGCGATCTGGGTATGATGATCATGATGCTGTGCGGTTTTGCAGCCTATATGACCCATATCGGCGCGAACGACATGGTTGTGAAGCTTGCCTCGAAACCCCTGCAGTACATTAACTCGCCGTATCTGTTGATGGTTGCCGCCTATTTCCTCGCCTGCCTGATGTCGCTGGCCGTTTCATCGGCAACCGGGCTTGGCGTACTGTTAATGGCCACGCTGTTCCCGGTGATGGTGAACGTGGGCATCAGCCGTGGGGCAGCGGCGGCAATTTGCGCCTCCCCGGCGGCCATTATTCTCTCCCCGACGTCAGGTGACGTTGTGCTGGCGGCGAAAGCAGCCGAAATGTCGCTTATCGACTTCGCCTTTAAAACCACGCTGCCGATCTCGATTGTCGCCATTGTGGGAATGGGTATCGCGCATTTCTTCTGGCAGCGCTATCTCGATAAGAAAGAGAACATCAGCCATGAAATGATGGATGTAAGCGAAATCACCACTACAGCGCCTGCGTTCTATGCCATTTTGCCGTTCACGCCAATTATCGGCGTGCTCATTTTTGACGGGAAATGGGGCCCGCAGCTGCACATTATTACTATCCTGGTTATCTGTATGCTGTTAGCCGCTGTGCTGGAGTTCGTGCGCGGTTTCAACACCCAAAAAGTCTTCTCCGGCCTTGAGGTCGCGTATCGCGGTATGGCAGATGCGTTTGCTGGCGTGGTGATGCTGTTGGTTGCAGCAGGTGTCTTTGCCCAGGGTCTGAGCACGATCGGCTTTATCCAGAGCCTGATCTCCATTGCCACCTCGTTTGGCTCGGCCAGTATTATCCTGATGCTGGTCCTGGTGGTACTGACCATGCTGGCGGCAATGACCACCGGTTCCGGGAATGCGCCATTTTACGCCTTCGTTGAGATGATCCCTAAGCTGGCTCACTCGTCCGGTATCAACCCGGCTTATCTTTCCATTCCCATGCTCCAGGCTTCAAACCTGGGTCGTACCATCTCGCCTGTCTCAGGCGTGGTGGTGGCGGTTGCCGGGATGGCCAAAATTTCGCCGTTTGAAGTGGTGAAACGCACGTCAGTGCCGGTACTGGTTGGGCTAATCATCGTCATTATTGCTACCGAAGTGCTGGTTCCCGGCGCCGCCTAAGTGAAATTCCTGATGACCTAAAAGCGCCTGCGGGCGCTTTTTGTGCTTTAATAACCCACAAAAATGAATTGCGCACAACCAATCAGGAAATCACATGTTCAGGAAGGATATCGTTATTCCGTCTGGCGCAGTAGCGCTTGCACTCAGTCTCTTCTCAGCACAGGCCGAACCCCTCAAGGCCACGCAGTACGGCGATTTCGATCGCTATGTGCTGGCTTTATCCTGGCAAACGGGATTTTGTCAAAGCATGGTCGAGCGTAACCGCAATGAACCGGATGAATGTCGTCTGCAAAAAGAGCGCGACAATAAAACCGATTTTCTGACCGTTCACGGGCTATGGCCCGGCCTGCCGAAATCCATTGCCGCACGCGGCGTGGATGAACGTCGATGGATGCGGTTTGGCTGCGCCACGCGCCCTATCCCGAACATGCCGGAAGTGAAGACCAGCCGCAAATGCGCAGCAGCCGAAACCGGGCTGTCGCTTTCCGGCGCGGCTAAGCTGAACGAGGTCATGCCGGGGGCGGGTGGAAACTCCTGTCTGGAACGTTACGAATATGCCAAACATGGCGTCTGCTTTGGTTTTGATCCCGATGCCTATTTCGGCACCATGGTGAGAATGAATCAGGAAGTGAAAAACAGCGCCGTCGGTCATTTCCTTGCGGAAAATTACGGTAAAACCGTCAGCCGGAGTGATTTTGACAACGCCGTTGCCAAAACCTGGGGCAAGGAAAATGTCAAAGCCTTCAAGCTGACCTGCAACGGTAATACGGCGTATCTGACCGAGATGCAAATTTCACTCAAAGCAGACACCATTAACGCCCCGCTTTCTGCGACATCCTTTGCTCCGCAGCCGCATCCAGGCAACTGCGGAAAACAATTTGTCATTGATAAGGCCGGTTACTGATCGCCTACCACTGGTCGCACCATGTCAAACCGGTGTTCGTCACTGATGCCATAGTAAGCCGTCGGCCCACCCGCACGCAGGATGGGCTGCGCTTTCGCCGTCTGGTATATCCCCTCTTCCAGCAGCGTTTCGGCAATATGGATCCCGACCACTTCTCCCAGCACCAGCCAGGTATCCACCGGCGTACCGTCGGCGCCGGTAAGCTGAATGCACTGAGACAGGCGGCACTCAAAGTTGACCGGGCTTTCCGCCACGCGGGGGGCGCTCACCAGCTGGCTTGCCGCAGGCGTTAATCCGGAAAAGGTAAATTCGTCCTGGTCGTGAGGCAGCGTGGCAGAGGTCTGATTCATCGCTTCCGCAAGATCGCGCGTTGCCAGATTCCAGACAAACTCCTTTGTTTCAACAATATTACGCACGCTGTCCTTCCAGCCATTGCTGGAAAAGCCAATGATCGGCGGGCGATAGTTAAAGCAGTTGAAGAAGCTATACGGCGCAAGGTTGAGCTGACCGGCCTGGTCGCAAGAGGAGATCCAGCCAATCGGACGGGGGCCGACAATGGCGTTCAGCGGGTCATGCGGCAGGCCATGCCCCTGAGACGGTTGGTAGAAGTACATAATTCTCTCTCGTTGATGGGTAACGCCCGGGTTCAGAACATACAGCGTAACGCAATCCGCCAGGAATGAAGACTGAATAAATTTCAGTGAAAATTCATATGGCACATGAATGTGACCTTCATCACTTCAAACTTGCGCGTTCAGCCAGTATCATCGGGAGAGTTAAACCCTCGCTGCCAGACGGCGAGGGTTTTCTTTTGGATTGGTTTCTGCGTTAGACGCAGCATTAACGACATGGAGTAAAAAATGTCCAGACCTACAATCATCATCAACGAGCTCGACGCAGAACGTATCGACAGGCTGCTGGAAAAAGCAGAATTTGCCTCACTTCCGGTGGCCGATGCCCTGAATGAGGAACTCGACCGGGCGCAGATGTGCACACCTGAGACGATGCCGCATAACGTGGTCACCATGAACAGCCAGGTGAAATTCCGCAACCTGACCACCGGTGAAGAGCTGACCCGCACGCTGGTTTACCCAGCCCAGATGACGGACAGCAGCGCGCAACTTTCGGTTCTTGCGCCGGTGGGGGCCGCACTGCTGGGGCTGCGCACGGGCGATACCATCCACTGGGAATTGCCGGGCGGTGCCTCCACCCATCTGGAAGTGCTGGAGCTGCTCTACCAGCCAGAAGCCGCGGGCGATTACCTGCGTTAATGTCATTCTGAACAAACGCGACCCGCGTTGCACAGAGGATGCGCCTGCATCCTCTTTCCGAACATCTTCACACGATTGCGCTACATCGCAGGACAATACCTTGAGCACCACCGACGAGTGACCTCACACCACGCCGCCCGGGAACGCATTTACCAGGCCCTTCACTTTTTGCTCAGCGGCCTCAGGCGTTTCCGCGCCCGGCACCAGAATCACCTTCCGGCACTCCTCCTCCCGTTTTTCGAAAATCTTATAGGCACGTTCCGCATCCGCCAGCGGGAGATAATGCGTCACAATCTCTTCCGGCGTCAGCAGCCCTTTTTCGATCAGCGGTAACAGTTCGCCCAGCCAGGCGTGGACGTGCGTCTGGCCCATCTTAAACGTCAGCCCTTTATCGAAGGCATCCCCAAACAGGAAGCCATGAATAAACCCGGCATACACGCCGGGTACGCTGACCACCCCGCCGCGCCGGACGGCAGCGATACACTGACGCAGCGCTTTGCCGCTGCTGCCCTCAATTTTAAGGTTGCTGAGGATCGTCTCCGTGGTGCTGCCCTTGGCTTCGAACCCGACGGCATCAATGACGGCATCGACACCCCGCTGCCCGGCGGTTTGCTCGATTATTTTTTCCGCCGCGTCGTTATCATCATCAAAATTGATGGGGATAGCACCGTAGCGCGCCTCGGCAAACCGCAGCCGGTAGGGGTGATGGTCGATAACAAAGATCTGCTCAGCCCCTAACAGCCGCGCGCAGGCAATCGTCAACAACCCCACCGGACCGGCACCGAAAACGGCGACGCTGGAGCCTTTTTCAATCTGCGCATTTTTTGCAGCCTGCCAGGCGGTGGGTAAAATATCAGACAGAAACAGGGCCTTATCATCGGAGAGCAGCTGCGGCACCTTAAACGGTCCGACGTTGCCTTTCGGCACGCGCACATATTCCGCCTGCCCTCCCGGCACGCCGCCGTAGAGATGGCTATAGCCAAACAGCGCTGCGGGCGCGGGAATTTGCTTTTTGTTCAGCGCAGCGCCCTGCCCGGCATTGGTATTCTCACAGGCAGCGTACTGCTGCAGACGGCAAAAGAAGCAGTCACCGCAGGCGATGACAAAGGGGATCACCACGCGATCGCCTTTTTGCAGGTCCTTCACCTCTCGACCGCACTCGACGATCTCGCCCATAAATTCATGTCCAAAAATGTCGCCGTGCTGCACCTTTGGGATCTTTCCACGATAGAGATGCAGGTCGGAGCCGCAAATCGCCGTGGCCGTGACGCGCAGGATGATATCGTCGGGCTGTTCAATGATGGGATCGGGGACATTCTCAACGCGAACATGGTGCGGACCGTGGTACGTGAGTGCTTTCATGCGACCTCCGAAAGGTTTAAGGTAAGTTTATAAAGGGTAGCTACCCCTGAAAGTCTGCCGGGAAATACGCGCCTTTTGAGATTTATCCTGGCGAGAGAGGAAAAGTGCCGAAGCGCTTACAGAAACCATTCATATTTTGTGGTTGAATGTATCCAGCGTTTATAAACAAGGAGAAACGGTTATGTATAAGACAATCATTATGCCGGTTGATGTTTTCGAAATGGAACTGAGCGACAAAGCTGTTCGCCACGCGGAATTCCTCGCGCAGCAGGACGGGATTATTCATCTTTTACACGTCTTACCGGGCTCTGCCAGCCTGAGCCTGCACCGCTTTGCCGCCGACGTGCGTCGCTTTGAGGAGCATTTACAGCACGAAGCCGAAACGCGGCTGCAGACCATGGTCGGGCATTTCAGCATCGACCCTTCCCGCATCAAAACCCACGTCCGGTTCGGTAGCGTGCGCGATGCCGTCAATGAACTGGCCGCGGAGCTGAATGCAGACGTGGTGGTGATCGGTTCACGTAATCCTTCCATTACCACTCACCTGCTGGGGTCGAACGCTTCCAGCGTGATCCGCCACACCCATATTCCGGTGATGGTGGTCCGGTAAATACCAATAAAAAACCCCGCTTGCGCGGGGTTTTGTTTATCAGTACAGGTGACCAATATTGACGATGGTGCTGACGGTATCGCCGAAGAAGGTCAGGCGGCTGAGCACCACACCTACCAGCAGGAGCGCAAACACCGCTTTCTGCATCGGCTGGCGCTTCAGCGATAACGCGCCACCCACAACGCAGCACAGCAGGCTGCCCAGATAGAGCGGCGAGCTTAACCAGGCGTGAGCGGTCATTTTCATGATGGTACCGCCGCTGAGCCACATCACCGGCGCGGCAATCAGCAGCGCCATCAGGGCGATAATCCCCTGGCGCAGCGCGGCGTTTGATCCTTTCAGCCCGAGCAGCGGCGTTGCGGCACAGCCCATCACCCAGACCGTCGCAAAGAACAGCATCATGGTGATGCCGTTGGCAATGGCCTGCATCGCCGGTGCCGCGTAGGTCATTCCCTGCACCACCACCAGCAGGATCCCGAACAGGGACGCCAGCAGCGCTGCGCCTTTGTTTCCCTTACTCAGGAAGGCCAGCCCAATCATGGCGCCGTACAGGGTCGCGCCCAGAATTTCGCGGCTCAGCCAGGCATGTTTCAGGTTAATCAAGGCGTTGTATGCGTGTTCCGGGTGCGCCAGATGCAGCACGGCGGCAATGGAGGCAACGCCCAAAATCAGCCCGGTAATTAGCCAGTGAAGGCGGGTGCCATGCACTTCACCACGCAGCGTGCGCCAGGTCAGAAGCAGCGTCATCCCGACGGACATCTGGCTCAGCACGGTAAAGATAACGAGCGGTAATTCATATTTTTCCATTATTTATCCCCCGGCTGTTTTGGCTGACGGGCCAGAATGAAGCGCGTACCCGGATTAAGCTGAGGCATCTTCGGGAAGCCCGGCGGATACTGCACGGCATTGTTCGGCAGCGGATCGGCATCCAGATCGATAATCGACAGGGCACCGACCGGACACGCGTTCACGCAGGCCGGAGCCATACCGATATCCAGACGTTCATAGCACATGCTGCACTTCTCCGCCTTTTGCGTCTCTTCATTGAAGCGCGGCGCGCCGTACGGGCAGTTACGGATGCAGTTTTTACAGCCGATACAGCGTTCAGGGTTATGGACCACCACGCCGTCATCACGTTTGGTGTAGGCTTCCACCGGGCACGCCGCCAGACAGGCCGGGTTTTCACAGTGGTTACAGGCCAGCGAGAAAAACGCACGCTCCTCATGCGGATAAATTTCTTTATCCAGCGGATAGACATAGCGCCAGAAGCGATCCGGCTCAAGCTGGTTAAAGCTCTTGCAGGCCATGGCGCATCCGCGGCAGCCAATACATTTATCACTGTTCACTAAAAATGCGCGTCTCATGCGTCTGCTCCTTCATTCGCGATAAGGGCAATGTCGACAAACTGGCTGTGGATCGCCGCGCCAGGCGCGCCGGTTGCCATCTTGCCCATATCGGCTGGCGTATCTTTCACGACGTTCTGCACGTTGTACTTAAGCTTGTTAAACCAGGACTCATACATCACCAGGAAATCTTCCGGCACGTTGGTGGTGATTTTCGCCCGCAGCTCCACTTCGCCCACGTCGTTAAACACGCGGACTTTCGCCAGCTCGCGAATCCCCTTCTTGTGCGCGGCGGCTGGGTGGATATAGACAAACGGCTCCGGCCAGAAGACCTGCATCCAGTCGAGGTTGACGAACTGAGAGTGGAGGCCGTACTGCAAATGCGGGGTAAACAGATGGAACGGCAGCTTGCCCTCCGCGGCAGGCAGATACTCCGGCAGCGCTTTATGGCCGTTCTTTTCACACAGCTCGGAGAGGAACTCATACTTGCCCGATGGCGTTTTAAACTTGCGGTCGTGCCAGGCCGCCGAGCTGACCATTTTGGCTTTCACCGGCCCATCCAGCAGATCGTCCCAGGAGCGGATGCCGAACTGCTTCGCCATGCCCTCATTGAACTCAAGGTCGAGCCATTTTTTCTGGTCAATGTCCTGCGGGAAGGTACAGGAGCCCGGCTCCATTTTGTTGATGGTACGCGAGAGCAGCACGGCAATATCCAGATCGCTCTTGCACTCGTACATCGGTTTAATGGCCGGTTCATTCACCGAAAGCCAGTAATGCCAGTAAGACGACGACAGGTTCCAGTGCTCAAAGGTGGTGGTCACCGGCAGCACAATATCGGCATGCTGCACCGTCTCGTTGAAAAACTGATCGACGCAGACCACCATCTCCAGCTTGCTGAAGGCTTTTTCCATTTTGTTACGGTCAAAGTCCTGCGCGAACGGGTTCTTGCACGCCACCCACAGCATACGAATGGGCGGATCGTTGGCATCAAGAATGCTCTGCGCGGTCTGGTTCAGGTTCAGCGCGCGGTCGGAATAGTGGCTCTTTTCGCCGCTGTCGCTGACGAACTCCCCTACCGGGCCGCTTTCTCCCACCATGCCAACAGATCCGACCGGTGGCTTCTGCGTCATCGCATGATAGTTGTAGCCCCAGGTCTGCAGATGGCCGTAGCGGGCACCGCCGCCTTCCACACCGATGTTGCCTGTCATGGCAACAAAAGCGTCAATGGCGCGCACGTTCGCCCCACCGTTGACGTGGCGCTGCATCCCGTAGCCGATCCAGACGGTGGCAGGTTTTACCGCGGTGAACTCTTCCGCCAGCTGGCGAATCACCTCTGCCGACAGGCCACAGATTTCAGATGCCCACTCCACGGTGATATTGCTGCGCAGATACTGTTCAAATTCCGGGAAACCGTGCGCGAAGTTGTTCACAAACTCCTGGTCGACGCGGCCAATATCCAGCAGGTGCCGCGCCATCCCCAGCGCCAATGCGCCGTCCGATCCCGGGCGCACGCGCAGATACAAATCGGCTTTCGCGGCGGTTTGCGAGAACAGCGGATCAATGACCACCACTTTCGCCCCTTTCTCACGCGCCTGATAGATGTACTTCATGGTATGCATGGAGCACCAGGCCGGGTTTGCGCCCCAGATAATGATGTATTTGGCTTTCACCAGATCTTCCGGGTCGTTACACCACATGTCGCCCATGTCGTAGTGCTGGGCATCGATCCCTGCTGGCCAGCATGGCGTACCAGCGAACCGCGTGGTGTAACCGAGAGAAGACATCATCCCCTCCACGGCATAACTCATCACGCCCAGGTTGCCGGAGTATTTCGACAGCGCCAGGCCGAGCATAGACCCGTCTTTCTTTTTAATCTCCAGCATCTTGCTGGCAATGCGCTGCATGGCCTCATCCCAGGAGATGCGACGCCATTTACCGCTGCCGCGCCCATCCTGGATCATCGGGTATTTAATACGGTCCGGGGAGTAGACCCGGCGCGGGTAAGTCAGCCCTTTCACACACGGGGCACCGTGTGTAAACGTGGACTCGCTTGCCCCGTCAACGAAGGTGATGACGTCATCTTTGACCCAGGTTTTTAAGCTGCAGGTGTCGTAGCAGTTACGCGGGCAAGCGTTACGGAAAATTTTGTAGGTTTTTGGGTTAAACGGAATGGGGGGCTGTGCCATGGCACATCGGGATGATAATAGTCCGCCGGGTAATGCGGCAACGGTACCCAGCGCAATCAGTCCTTTTAAAAAGGAGCGCCGGTTTAGCAGCCCTTTATCAATACTCATAATATTACTCTCGTCTTTAATTCATCAAACCAATTAGTCATCTGCAACGCGAGACATTTAATTGCGGATGTTTTCGCGCAATCCTTTATTTTTGCAATAAATGCGGGGAGCCATAATTCAAGATGCCCCTGCACAAAGCGGGCGAGTGCGTCATGATATTGCGGCGAATGTCTGGCATGCGCGGAGAGCATCACCACCAGCTCCATTTCATAGCTGACGTGATCGTCGGGAACGCTATTTTCCCCGGTCACAAAAAGCCCGATGCTGCGCAGGAATTCGCGTACGCTCAGCGTTGTAGCGCCCATCAGCAGAGGCTCTTCGTCCAGATACACCGAGGCATAAGGCGGCGCCAATAGCGTTGCAGGGCCGACAAACAGGGCGTTGAAATCATACTCAACCTCTAACGCCTCATCCTGCTGCCAGGTCTCACTTTCCGGGAATAAAGGATGTAACGAGGCGCATCGCGATGTCATGTCCGCCGCGTTAAAGAAATCACGAAACATCAATCCCTTTATTTCAAAGGGGGTTAACGTCTCATATATTGAAGAAGTGGATGTATCTTTGCCATTCATATTAAATATAAATATTTACCGCTATAAAAAACGACAAGATATTATCAGCAGGCTTATTATTTTCTTTGATCGAAGCAGGTAATTAACGCATGAAGGGGTTAATAACGAGGATAATTGAGGGTAAAAAAATCTAAAAAAAAGCCACCTCATAAAGAGGTGGCTACTGCAGGTATGTCTTACTTTCTTTTATTATGCGGTTTTGGTGCGGATCAGGTAGTCAAACGCGCTCAGGGACGCTTTTGCACCTTCGCCAGTCGCGATGATGATCTGCTTGTACGGCACCGTGGTGCAATCGCCCGCGGCAAACACGCCCTTCACGCTGGTTTCACATTTGGCATCGATGATAATCTCGCCCATGCGGTTGCGCTCAATCGCGCCTTCCAGCCAGGTGGTGTTTGGCAGCAGGCCAATCTGCACGAAGATCCCTGAAAGCTGCACGCTGTGCACGTCGCCGCTTACGCGGTCGCGGTATTCCAGACCGGTCACTTTGCTACCGTCGCCCTTCACTTCCGTGGTCTGCGCGTTCAGCACGATGTTGACGTTTTTCAGGCTGCGAACTTTATCCTGCAGCACCTGGTCGGCCTTCATCTCAGGCGCGAACTCCAGCAGCGTCACGTGTTCAACAATCCCCGCCAGGTCGATAGCCGCTTCCACGCCGGAGTTACCGCCGCCGATCACCGCCACCCGTTTGCCTTTAAACAGCGGGCCGTCACAGTGCGGGCAATAAGTCACGCCTTTGGTACGGTATTGATCTTCGCCCGGCACGTTCATGTTGCGCCATTTTGCCCCGGTGGCAACGATCACGCTGCGAGCTTTCAGCACCGCGCCAGAGGCGGTTTCAATCTGGTGTAAGCCCCCTTCCACCGCCGCCGGAATCAGCTTGCTGGCGCTCTGGCTGTCGATCACATCTACCTCGTAATCGCTGACATGAGCCTTCAGCGCACCGGCCAGCTTCTGACCTTCGGTTTTTGGTACGGAAATGTAGTTTTCAATGTCCACGGTATCCAGCACCTGTCCGCCAAAGCGTTCGCCCATAAGACCGGTACGAATACCTTTACGTGCAGAGTAAACCGCTGCCGCCGCGCCCGCAGGGCCAGAGCCGACAATCAGCACATCGTACGCATCGCGTTTGTTCAGTTCTTCCGCCGCGCGTTTTTCCGCGCCGGTATCCACTTTCGCGACGATTTCCGTCAGCGTCATGCGGCCCTGGCCGAACTCCTGGCCGTTCAGATACACCGCCGGAACGCCCATCACGTTGCGATCGGTGATTTCATTCTGGAAGGTACCGCCGTCAATCGCCGTATGCTTGATGCGCGGGTTAAGGACCGACATCAGGTTCAGCGCCTGCACCACGTCCGGGCAGTTGTGGCAGGAGAGCGAATAATAGGTTTCAAACTCAAAATCACCGTCGATATCGCGGATCTGCTCCAGCAGCGCCTGCGCTTCTTTTGACGGATGACCGCCGGTCCACAGCAGCGCCAGCACCAGGGAGGTAAATTCATGCCCCAGCGGAGAGCCGGCAAAACGCGGTCCCTTGTCCGAGCCCGGGTTAGTAATCAGGAAAGAGGGTTTACGAACCGCAAGCGAATTGTCTTCTTTGAAGGTCACTTTCGGAGACAGTTCAGCGATCTCTGCCAGCAGCTCTTTGATTTCTGCCGATTTCGCGCTGTCGTCCAGCGTGGCAATCAGCTCAACGGGTTTAGTCAGTTTCTCAAGGTAGGCCTTGAGCTGGGTTTTCATATTGGTGTCGAGCATAGTTCTTCCCTCTCTTAAGACGTCATCATGCAAGCTGCCTTTGCGGGCGGCCTGAATGCAACTTGCATCATGGTGCTGGAATGAAATGGGCGCGGGGGCGCCCATTGATTGCCGAATGGTGAAAACTTAGATTTTACCAACCAGGTCCAGGGATGGAGCCAGGGTCGCTTCGCCTTCTTTCCATTTAGCCGGGCACACTTCACCTGGGTGAGAAGCCACGTACTGAGCCGCTTTCACTTTACGCAGCAGGTCAGAAGCATCGCGGCCGATACCTTCAGCGGTAACTTCGATAGCCTGGATAATGCCCTGCGGGTCAACCACGAAGGTTGCACGGTCGGCCAGGCCTTCATCTTCACGCATGTTGTCGAAGTTACGGGTCAGGGCGCCAGTCGGGTCGCCGATCATCGCGTATTTGATTTTTGCGATGGTTTCAGAGCTGCTGTGCCACGCTTTGTGGGTGAAGTGGGTATCGGTAGACACAGAGTAAACGTCTACGCCCAGCTTCTGCAGTTCGTCGTAATGGTCAGCCACGTCGCCCAGTTCGGTCGGGCAAACGAAGGTGAAGTCAGCCGGATAGAAGAAGAAGACGCTCCAGCGACCTTCGGTATCTTTCTCGGTTACTTCAATGAACTCACCGTTTTTGAACGCCTGGTTTTTGAAAGGTTTAATTTTAGTGTTAATCAAAGACATCTGTACTTCCTCCGTGTTTTCGTTGAGAGCTAAGGTAACCAACTTTGCTCATCGGGGCTAATGCGTATGCTTTATCAAATCAATCAGCCAAACCTTACAACTTCAACAAGACAGCAAGGTGAACCTGCTGCGGTACTCCAGAAAGTATAAAGGCCGCCTCAACGGGCGGCCCTGATACCTGAATTCCCCGCAGGTACATTCAGTGCCAGCCGAGGCTGGCGTTGCGTTGCGCTCTACATACCTTGTATCAAGGTCGTAACAGCAGGTTGATTACACCACCAGCACCCATCGAGAGCAATCCATCAAAAGCGCGTTCCTGCCTATGGCTGTGATAGGTTTTGACTGAGAGAAATACATTACGCTCGTAAATTAACTTTACGTAATCAATTTACGGCAATATATAAATGTCAACATTTATTAAATTGAACCCAGCCCATTCAAAGATAAAATTATCTTAATCTCACATGTAATTCTATTTCAATAATCCGATGGCGTGATATATTAAGATAACTTAAATAACACTTTAAGTGAGTTAACCACAAGGATTGTAAATGGTTAGCTTTAATCTATAGTTATCATCAATATGTTAACAACAGACTCACGGCAAACAGGATGACACATGGCAAATCTTTATGACCTTAAAAAATTCGACCTTAATTTACTGGTCATTTTTGAGTGTATCTATCAACATCTTAGCATCAGCAAGGCCGCTGAAACGCTTTACATTACCCCTTCAGCCGTCAGTCAGTCTTTGCAACGCCTGCGTGGCCAGCTTAACGATCCGCTGTTTATCCGTTCCGGCAAGGGGATCACCCCCACGACCGTCGGGACTAACCTGCACCTGCATCTTGAGCAAAACCTCAATCAGATTGAGCAGACCATCAACCTGATGCACAGCACCGACATCAATAAAAACTTTGTCATTTATTGTTCTCAGATGGTGACGCCAGGCTACCTTCTCAACCCTATTCAGTTGTTGATGAATCATGAAAATTGCTCAGTAGAACAACGTGATATGCTTGTCTCTGCGGAGTCAGCAGAGGATTTACTGGCCTACCGTAAAGCCGATCTCATTTTTACCGTGGCGCCCGTTAATAATCGCTCCGTTGTCTGCTCGCATTTCACCACAATTCCCACAGTCATGATCTGCCGCGAAGACCATCCCAGAATAGGTACAGAAGTCTCCGTCGAGGAGTTGTACCAGGAAAAGTTTACGATGTATCAAAGCAACAACAGTGGCGTGAAGGAGCGTCAGGCTGAAGTCAACGAGGCGTTCCCGGAAAGAAACATCGCGTTTCGGTCAGACTCCCTCAGTTCGCTTCTCTCCATGATCGCCATGTCTGATTTAGTTGGTTATATTCCCGTATCCATTTTTGAAACCTATAAAGCGGCCTTAAAATTAAAAATTGTTAACACTCCCTTTAAATTACCTGAAGTGGACATCTATATGGTCTACAACCGCGCGTCGTTAAACAGCAGCGTATTCGCCAGCTTTATTGAAAAAATGCATAAGCTGGCTCAATAGAATGGACGCGTCATCGCGAAGGTATTTCCAGCAAGAATAAAGTGAAGGCGTAAAATAATTAGTTGAGAATGAGAACATATAATAACATGATGGCAGTTTAATAGCATTAACGATATTCCATACGCAGGATGCGACTCATCATGTCTATCTATAAATACCCTCTTCAGGAAAACGTTCTGGAGGCTGCTTCAGAACGCATAAACTGGACGCTGCAAAATTTTACCCGCGTGTGCGTCTCTTTTTCTGGCGGAAAAGATTCAACGGTGATGCTTCATCTTGCTGCGCAGCGGGCGCGGCAGCTGAACAGAAAAATAGATGTCCTCTTTCTGGACTGGGAAGCACAGTTCTCCTGCACCATTGAGCATATTGAGAACATGAGGACCCAATATCGTGACGTCATCAATCAGTTCTGGTGGGTGGCGCTGCCGATCACCACGCAAAATGCCCTCTCTCAGTACCAGCCGGAATGGCAGTGCTGGGAACCCGGCATAAGCTGGGTCAGACAGCCTCCGCCTGATGCCATCACCAGTACGTGTTATTTTGATTTTTATCAGCAGGGGATGACCTTCGAGGCCTTCGTCAGGGACTTTGCCGAATGGTATGCGCGAAGGCGCCCCGCCGCAGTGATGGTGGGCATCCGCGCCGACGAATCCTATAACCGCTTCCTGGCAATCGCCTGCGCGCGCAAGCAGCGCTTTTCCGACGACAAACCCTGGACGACCGTCGCGCCCGGCGGTCATGCCTGGTATATCTATCCTCTCTACGACTGGAAAACCGCCGACATCTGGACCTGGTTTGCCAAAACGGGCTGCGCCTATAACCCCCTCTACAATCTCATGTACCAGGCCGGCGTGCCGCCGCGCTACATGCGCATCTGTGAACCCTTTGGCCCGGAGCAGCGACAGGGTTTATGGCTCTATCATGTCGTTGAACCTGAACGCTGGGCCGCCATGTGCGCACGCGTCAGCGGCGTGCGCAGCGGCGGAATTTACGCGGGGCACGACAACCACTTCTACGGTCACAGAAAGATCCTCAAGCCCGACCACCTCAGCTGGCAGGAGTACGCCATGCTGCTCCTCGACAGCATGCCGCAACAGACGGCTGAACATTATCGCAATAAAGTCGCGGTGTACCTGCACTGGTATCAGAAGCGCGGGATGTCCGATCTTCCCGAGACGCAGGAGGGTGACATCGGCTCAAAGGATATCCCGTCCTGGCGGCGAATTTGCAAGGTTCTGCTCAACAACGATTACTGGTGTCGGGCCCTCTCCTTTAGCCCGAACAAACCAAAGCACTATCAGCGCTATAGCGAACGGATGAAATCAAAACGCAAGGAGTGGGGGATCTTATGCAGCAACGACTGATTACCGAACTGGAAACCTATTTGCAGACGCTCACCGACGAGCAACGTATAGATGCCATCAATGCTTTTCGCCAGGCCATGCATCATCTCAGCCCGTTCCGCGACCAGCCCGTCGACTGCGTGCTGTGGATAAAGCAGGATGAAATTGTTGCCAACGACTACAACCCGAATAACGTGGCGCCGCCGGAAAAGCGTCTGCTGAGTCAATCGCTCGAGCTCGACGGGTTTACGCAGCCCATCGTAGTGACGGAAAGCGAGCCGGCGCATTACGAAATTGTCGACGGCTTCCATCGTCACGAAATCGGTAAAAGCAGGGCCGCGCTGAAGCGCCAGCTTCGGGGCTATTTGCCCGTGACCTGCCTGCGCAAAGATCGCCAGCAAAAGCTTGACCGGATGGCCGCCACCATCCGCCACAACCGTGCGCGGGGACGCCACCAGATCAACGCCATGTCCGACATCGTCCGGGAGCTGGCCCAGCTTGGCTGGAACGATGAGAAAATTGGTAAGGAACTGGGGATGGACAGCGACGAGGTGCTGCGCCTGAAGCAGATCAACGGCCTGCTGGAACTGTTTGCAGATCGTCGCTATTCCGAAGCCTGGACGGTGAAATAGTCAGAGCGTCGCCAGACGCTCCGCCGCCGCCAGCAGCGTCGATTCCTGCTTCGCAAAGCACAGGCGAATCAGCTTATGCGGGAAGGGATCGGCGCAGAACACCGACAGCGGAATAGCCGCCACGCCCACCTCCGTCGTCAGCCATCGGCAAAAGCTGACGTCGTCCAGATCGGAAATCGCGCTGTAGTCCGCCAGCAGGAAGTAGGTCCCTTCACACGGCAGAATTTCCAGACGGCTTTTGCTCAGCGCATTTACAAACAGATCCCGACGCGCGCGGTAAAAATCCGGCAGCTCGCGATAGTGTTGCGGTTCGCTGCGCAGCATGTCCGCCAGCGCCAGCTGGGCAGGCGTGTTGACCGCAAAGGTCAGGTACTGGTGCACCTTGCGCAGCTCCGCGCTGATGGCCGCCGGGGCCACGCAGTACCCTACCTTCCAGCCGGTCATATGGTAGGTCTTGCCAAATGACGACACCGCTACCGCGCGCTCGCGAAGCTGCGGATGGGCCAGCACGCTGGCGTGCCCTTCCTCCGCAAAGCAGATGTGCTCGTAGACTTCATCGCTCAGGACGTAAATTTCCCGCTCGGCGATAGCCTGCCACAGCGCGGCAAAATCGGCCTTTTGCCACACCGTCGCCGACGGGTTGTGCGGGGTATTCAGGATCACCAGACGGGTTTTATCGCTCAGCAGCGCGGCGAACGCCTGCCAGTCCGGGCGGAAATGCGGCGGCTGGAGCGCCACGCGCTTCACCACGCCACCGGAGAGTTCAACCGCAGGCGCATAGCTGTCGTAGCTTGGGTCAAAGCAGATGACTTCATCCCCCGCGCGCACCAGCGCGGTGATGGCCGCGTACAGCGCTTCGGTCGCCCCTGCCGTCACCGTGATATCGCTGTTCGCATCGGGGTGATAGCCATACAGCGCCGCCGTTTTGTCTGCAATGGCTTCCCGCAGCGCCTGCACGCCGGTCATCGGCGCATACTGATTCGCCCCCTGCGCCACGTGGTGCGCCAGACGTTCCTGCAAATATTTCGGACCATCGAAATCGGGGAACCCCTGCGAGAGGTTAATGGCATTGTGCTGCTGCGCCAGGGCGCTCATCTGCGTAAAGATGGTGGTACCGAGATCAGGAAGTTTACTCTGCGGGATCAATACGTTATTGCTCATGTTGTCGTGCCTGCTTGTAATACTTATGTTGCTGCCACTATAACACGATGTTAGTCTTTGGCAATCAAGACACTTAGACGTCTAAACCATATCAATATTCCTGGCCGAGGGGTAAAAGGAAATGACAGACAACCTGCTGCTCACACACCTGGTCGACGCCTGCCGCTGGATAGGCGCCAAAGGCTGGGCACCCGCCACCGGCGGTAATATGTCGGTGCGTCAGGACGAGCACCTCTGCTGGCTCAGCGAATCCGGCAAGGACAAAGGCAGCCTGACCACCGACGATTTTCTACAGGTTGAGATCGCCACCAACCGGGCGCCGTCCGGTCGAAAACCGTCGGCGGAGACCGGGCTACACACCCTTATCTATCGCCTGTTCCCGGAGGCTAACGCCGTCCTGCACGTTCATACCGTTAACGCCACGGTGCTGTCGCGTCTGGTCAAAGAAGCCGAACTGAATATCAGCGGTTTCGAGATGCAGAAATCGCTTACCGGGCAGACTACCCATCTGGATACCGTCGCCATCCCGGTGTTTGATAACGACCAGGACATCGACGCCCTCGCCTCGCGCATCGCCCATTACGCGCAGGAGCGTCCGCTTAATTATGGTTTTCTTCTGCGCGGCCATGGCTTAACCTGCTGGGGACGCGACGTGGCCGAAGCCCGCCGTCATCTGGAAGGTTTAGAATTCTTATTTGAATGCGAAATGCGTTTACGACAACTGGAGAGAGTATGATTCGCGCGATTGTGACGGATATTGAAGGAACCACCAGCGATATTCGTTTTGTCCATGACGTTTTGTTCCCCTACGCGCGTGAGCGGCTGGCGGCCTTCGTGACCGCCCAGCAGTACGCCGAGCCGGTCAAATCGATTCTGGACAACCTGCGCGATGAAATCAGCGATCCGCATGCCGGCGTCGGCGATCTCATCAACGTGCTGTTTAGCTTTATGGATGAAGACCGCAAATCGACGGCGCTCAAAGCCCTGCAAGGCATCATCTGGCAGGAGGGTTACATCAACGGTGACTTTACCGGCCATCTGTACCCTGACGTTCTGCCCGCGCTGGAAAAATGGAAGGCGCAAGGGATTGATCTCTATGTTTATTCCTCTGGCTCCGTTGCTGCACAGAAACTGTTATTTGGCTACAGCGACGAAGGTGATATTACTCATCTGTTCAGCGGCTATTTTGACACCCACATCGGCGCCAAGCGCGAGGTGCAGTCTTACCAGAACATTGCGGCACACACGGGCATCGCCCCGTCGCAGATCCTGTTCCTGTCGGATATTCACCAGGAGCTGGACGCGGCTGAACAGGCGGGTTTTCGCACCCTGCAACTGATTCGCGGTGAAGATGACGGCGCGAGCCATCACCATCAAATCCACCAGTTTGACGAGATTAATCCGGAGCAGATCCCTTCATGAGCGCATTGACCATTTATTCCGATAAAGACGCCAGTAAGCCCCTGTGGCACAGCACCGACGCCGCCGAAATCGCTCAACAGCTGAACGCTAAGGGCGTGCGCTTTGAGCGCTGGGCGGCAGACCGTGATTTAGGGCAGGATCCTGCCCCCGAAGCCGTGATCGAAGCGTATCAACATGCGATCGACAAGCTGGTGGCAGAGAAAGGCTATCAGAGCTGGGATGTCATCAGCCTGCGCGCCGACAATCCTCAGAAAGAGGCGCTGCGCGCGAAGTTTCTGAACGAACACACCCACGGCGAAGACGAAGTGCGCTTTTTCGTGGAAGGTGCCGGGCTGTTCTGCCTGCACATTGAAGATGAGGTGTACCAGGTACTGTGCGAGAAAAACGACCTGATTTCCGTGCCGGCGGGCACGCCGCACTGGTTTGATATGGGTTCAGAGCCGAACTTTACGGCCATTCGTATTTTCGACAATCCGGAAGGCTGGGTGGCGCAGTTTACGGGCGATGCAATCGCGGATGCCTATCCACGCCTGGCCTGATCTTTTCTCCCTGTGGGCTGAGGGTTCCCCACAAATTAATGCTAGCTAGCACTGAACAATCCCCTCGCCCCTTTGGGGTGTACGGTCCGGGGACA
>NZ_JADCLB010000030.1:0-98315 GCF_014982245.1 Enterobacter cloacae complex sp. P6RS | reverse complement strand
TGAAAAGGAATATTAATGATAAAGCAAAAATAATATTATATTTGTTTTTCTTTATTATTATTCCAGCTATGGTTCGTCATTATTCCATTAATTTAAATCCCCCCCTTGAAGATCATTCTTCCCGAAGAATATTATTTCATCGCATTTGGGATGGCGTTGTCTTTATGATAAACGCAATAGTGATTTAATTAATGGAGTTATCATGAAAAATAATGGAATTACGGTGGCGATTGCACTCGCATCGGCGTTAATGGCAGGACAAACATTCGCTGCGGATGGTACGGTTCATTTCCGCGGAGAGGTTATTGATTCAACATGTGAAGTGACGCCTGATACCGCCGATCAGACGGTGAATATCGGTCGCGTTGCCAAAACGACGTTCTCCGGCATTGACTCAACGGCCTCAGTAAAAGATTTCCATATTAAGCTGGATAAATGCCCTGCAACCTACACTCAGGCGGCGGTTCGTTTTGACGGAACAGAAGATAAAGACACCATCGGCAAAGGGTATTTGTCTATTGGCACGCCTGTTAACGGTGAAGCGGGTACTGACGGTATTTACACCGGCGAAGGTGAAGCCGTTACCGCTACCGGCGTTGCAATCAAGCTCTTCAACCTGAACGATGATACGGCGATCCCGCTGTACAACAATTCAAATTATGTTGCTATCACCGACGGTAAAGCGGACATGGGCTTCAAAGCGAAGTTTGTACAGACGCTGGCTACGGTTACACCGGGTACAGCGAACGCGGATTCCCAGTTCACCATTGAATACCTGAAATAATCTTCAGCTGTTCGCCAGGAGCCTGTTTTATCCTTTTGCAGGCTCCTCCACAGGATGTGAGGATAACTGATGTATTTACGGCGTTTGTTGACTCTGTTCATCATGCTCTCTTTTTCATTTTTAACACCCTTGTCGACGGCTGGCGTCATTATTGGCGGAACCCGCGTTGTTTATAGTAGCGATAAATCCGATGCGACAATTAGCATAAAAAATAACGAAGCGACCACGCCTTATCTCATACAGACGTGGGTCGATCCTTTTAAAGGCGATACAGCGTCGAATAAACCTCCTTTTACCGTTATTCCGCCGGTTTCAAGGCTGGAGGCTGGGCAGGAGAAAGTATTACGCATCATGAAAGTGAAGGGCGAACTGCCTCACGATCGGGAATCGCTGTTCTGGCTCAACATCAAAAATATTCCGCCGTCCAGTTCAAACCCCAATTCGCTCGAAATTGCGATTAAGACGCGGATAAAACTTTTTTGGCGTCCGGCGACCCTGAATATCACGCCTGAACGGGCTGCGGCGAAGGTTAAATGGCGTGTTCAAAACCGGCAGCTCGTGATTGAAAATCCGAGCCCGCTACATATTAACGTTATGAATGTTACCGTCGATGGTAAAGACGTTACGTTAAACATCATTCCCCCTTTTGACACCGTGCGTTTGCCGCTTCCGGATGGCATTAACGGCCGCGCGCTGGTCTGGCGTTTCGTTAACGATTTTGGGGCAATCAGTCAGGAAATTCACGTCACGCTGTAAACATAGGGATGTTTGATATGGGGTGTTTCCGTTTTTTCATTGCGCTGGCCTCGGGGGTATCTCTCGGCTTTTCAGGCGTGACGCTGGCAAAAGATATCTTTAACCCTGCGCTTCTTGAAATTGACCATCCGGTGGATGTTGATATCCACCAGTTTAACCGCGCCAATACGTTACCTGCGGGCTCTTATAAGGTTGATATTCATGTTAACGATGAGTTTATCGGTAGCCGGGAGGTCACCTTTATTGAAGATAAGGCTGGCGATAGGCTGCATCCCTGTTTTAAGCACGTCAGGACGGTGCTTGCGGAGCTCGGGGCTAAGGTGGCGGCGATCGGTTCGCTGGATCGCCTGGACGAAAACGCCTGTGTGGACCCTACCCCGCTGATCCCTGGCGCCACATGGACATTCGATACCGATAAGCTGCTGCTCAACGTCACGCTGCCGCAGATTTACATTGATACCACCGCCCGCGGCACCATCAATCCTGCCCGCTGGGATGAAGGTATTAATGCGCTAATGATGAACTATGACTTTTCCGGCTCCAGCACATTGCAGTCTGATGATGACGACAACAGCGATTTCTACTACCTGAACCTGCGAAACGGGGCGAACATTGGCGCGTGGCGTTTACGCAATTACAGCACGCTAAACATCATCGACGGTCATTCGGATTACCATTCTATCAGCACCTATGTGCAGCGAAACCTTGCGACGTTACGCAGCCAGATCATGCTGGGTGATACCTGGACCGCAAGCGATGTCTTTGACAGTACCCAGGTGCGCGGCGTGCGCCTGTATACCGATGATGAAATGCTTCCTTCCAGCCTGACGGGCTTTGCGCCGGTCGTTCGGGGCGTAGCGAAAAGCAATGCGACGGTGATTATTCGGCAGAACGGCTACATCATTTACCAATCTGCCGTGCCGCAGGGACCGTTTGCGCTAAAGGATTTAAACACCACCAGCTCCGGCGGCGACCTGGACGTGACCATCAAAGAAGAAGACGGCAGTGAGCAACACTTCACGCAGCCCTACGCCTCGCTGGCCATCCTCAAGCGTGAAGATCAGACCGACGTCGATATCAGCGCGGGTGAACTGCGCGATCAAAGCGAATTCCAGCCCAACGTTTTTCAGGCGCAGATTCTGCACGGCTTTCCTGCCGGGATAACGGTTTACGGTGGCGTGCAGGCCGCGGAAGCGTATCGCTCGGCAGCGGTGGGGGTCGGCAAAGATATGGGGGCAGTTGGCGCGTTTTCCGTCGATATCACCCAGGCACGCGCGCAGTTTACGGACGAGGACTCAGAGGAGTCCGGCCAGTCCTGGCGTTTTCTCTATTCGAAACGGTTTGATGAGACGGATACGACGCTGAGGCTGGTGGGGTATCGCTACTCAACACAGGGCTACTACACCCTCAATGAATGGGCGTCACGCCAGAACAGTCAGCGCGATTTCTGGGTAACGGGCAACCGACGCAGCCGGCTTGAAGGGACCTGGACGCAGAATTTCGGCGATGGCATGGGGAACATTTATCTCACGCTGAGCCGCCAGCAGTACTGGAAAACCGACGAAGTTGAACGCCTGGTTCAGCTTGGCTACAGCAATGTCTGGCGGTCGCTTTCCTGGAACCTCTCCTGGAACTACAGCGATTCCATCACCACGGCGCAGAGCGCGGAGTATACAGATAGCGACGATCGAGAAAGCGAACAGGTTTTTATGCTGTCGTTCTCCGTGCCGCTGTCAGCATTGCTGCCGGACAGCTATGTGAGCTACGGCCTCACGCAGAACAACAGCGGAAAAGGAATGCACCAGCTTGGCCTGAACGGTACGGCGCTTGATAACCGTAATCTCTCCTGGAACCTCCAGCAGTCCTGGGATGCGGATGACAGTGTGTACAGCGGCAGCGCAGGGGTGGGATATGACGGAACCTATGGTTCGGTTAACGGCAGCTATGACTACAACCAGGACAGCCAGCGGCTCAACTACGGCGCGCGCGGCGGGATCCTGCTGCATGGCGATGGAGTGACGTTCTCGCAGGAGATGGGCGAAACCGTGGCGCTGATTAAAGCACCCGGTGCAGCCGGTCTGGCAATGGAAAACGGCACTGGTACGGCAACCGACTGGCGAGGCTACACCGTTCAAACACAGCTTAACGCTTACGATGAAAACCGTGTGGAAATTGAGAGCGGCTATTTTGAAAAAGCGAACGTCGAGCTGGAAAACAGCGTGCTTAACGTCATTCCCACGCGAGGTGCGGTAGTGCGGGCGGAATTTATCACCCACGTTGGCTATCGCGTGCTCTTTGAGGTCACACAGGCCAACGGCAAACCGGTTCCCTTTGGCGCAGTGGCGTCAGCGGAACTGGCGACGGGCAGCGTGTCGGGCATTACCGGCGAGAATGGCGAACTCTATCTTTCGGGCATGCCGGAAGAGGGAACGTTCACGCTGAAGTGGGGGAGTGAAAAGACAAAACCTTGCAAGGTACATTATCAGTTCCCCAAACCAACGGGTGTTGAACTGGTTCAAACAGCGGTCGTGTGCCAATAGGGAAATGAGATGAAACGACGTATCACTTTTATAGCAGTTGCCATGCTGCTTTTTACCCCTTTTTCCCACGCTGCGACGACAGAAGGCGGGGTGTGTTTCGCCATCGGCGGCACCTATATTTTCAATCTGAATCTTAACGGGGCAGAAATACCGGCAGATAAAAACCAGGCGGGAACCGAGGTGCGCGATCTGACGACTCTGCAGTCGCCTTCCCAGTATCAACTGGGATGTAACTGCCTGAGCCATTTCACCACAACGTATCGTAGCGTCTACTTCACCGCACGTTCGCCCTTAAGCGTTGATACCGTAAAAAACGGGTATACCTACTATAGGTTGAACGACCAGCTCAGCATTGCGTCCTCCATTCACGTGTTGGGACGCGACTACCTTCCCGTTCCCTTTGAGGCCGAGCCCAACCGGGTGACATCCGGTATTTACTGCTATGCCTCCGGTGAAGAAGGCTCAGAGGCAACGCTTGATACCGGTTCTCAGGTAAAATTATCGTTTTTAATCGACAAGCCCTTTATTGGAAAAGTTACCGTTCCGGGTACGACGATTGCCACGCTCTATGGCGGTATCGATGAAGCGTCCTCTCTGGCAAGTACCGAGAAGCTCGCCGAAATAAAAATTGCCGGAGACATCGTGGTACCGCAAAACTGCGAGATCGCGCCGGGCCAGTCGCTGGAAATTGATTTTGGAAAAATTCCCGCCAGCGCGTTTTCCGCCACCAAAGGCGAGGCGGTCGGTAGCCGCAAAATCCGCAAGATGATTCAGGTGAAATGTACCGGCATGCTGGATGAGAACATCGTCCGATCCGCTTTCCATGCCGATCCCGTTGACGCTGACGCCACGATGATGAAAGTGAACGGCAATGATGACGTAGGAATCGTTATTTATGATAAATGGGACCGCGTCGTCAACGTCAATGGGGGGAGCATGGAGATGGATATGGGAGCCAACCAGGGGGGCGCCGAAGTTAACTCGCTCACCTTCTCTGCTGCCCCGGCCAGCGCGACGGGGAGTATTCCGAAGCCCGGCGCCTTTGAAGCCTGGGCAACCGTGACCTTCGAAATTCAAAATTAATAACAACGGCTGTTTATGACAGCCGTTGTCATATTCACATCTTTGAACCAAGCTTAACGCATCTCAGTGTGACATTATCATGACAGGGATATGATTTTATTTGTATTAAAATCATTACCTTAACTCAAACACGTTGATTGTCATAAAACTGTCATATTTCGTACATTTATCTGTCACCTGTTTGTCCTATTTTGCTCATCGTAGCCACTTAAACAATGATTTACGAAATCCTTGCAGGAGACATTATGAAAGTTATGCGTACCACTGTCGCAACTGTTGTCGCCGCGACCTTATCTCTGAGCGCTTTCTCTGCTTTTGCAGCAGCAAGCCTGACTGGCGCTGGTGCAACCTTCCCTGCGCCGGTGTATGCCAAATGGGCGGATACCTACCAGAAAGAAACCGGTAACAAGGTGAACTATCAGGGTATCGGCTCCTCCGGTGGCGTAAAACAAATTACCGCGAATACCGTTGATTTCGGCGCATCCGACGCACCGCTGTCTGATGAAAAACTGAATCAGGAAGGCCTGTTCCAGTTCCCGACCGTGATCGGCGGCGTTGTGCTGGCCGTTAACATCCCTGGCCTGAAATCAGGCGAGCTGGTGCTGGACGGCAAAACCCTGGGCGACATCTACCTGGGCAAAATCAAAAAATGGGATGACGAAGCCATCACTAAGCTGAACCCGGGCGTTAAGCTGCCTTCGCAGAACATCGCTGTGGTTCGCCGCGCTGACGGCTCTGGTACCTCCTTCGTGTTCACCAGCTACCTGGCAAAAGTGAACGAAGAGTGGAAATCGAAAGTCGGCTCCGGCTCTACCGTTAACTGGCCAACCGGTCTGGGCGGTAAAGGTAACGACGGCATCGCTGCCTTCGTACAGCGTCTGCCGGGCTCTATCGGTTACGTAGAATACGCTTACGCTAAGCAGAACAACCTGGCTTACACCAAACTGGTTTCTGCTGACGGCAAACCGGTTAGCCCAACTGAAGAGAACTTCGCTAACGCAGCGAAAGGCGCTGACTGGAGCAAATCCTTCGCACAGGATCTGACTAACCAGAAAGGTGACAACGCGTGGCCAATCACTTCTACAACGTTCATTCTGATTCACAAAGATCAGAAGAAACCAGAGCAAGGTACTGAAGTGCTGAAGTTCTTTGATTGGGCATACAAAAACGGCGGCAAACAGGCTAACGACCTGGATTACGCCAGCCTGCCAGACAGCGTGGTTGAGCAGATTCGTGCTGCATGGAAAACCAACGTGAAAGACAGCAGCGGTAAAGCATTGTATTAATTTAGCATTCTGACGAAAATGGCGGGTGGCGCTTGCGCTTACCCGCCGATTTCGTAAACGCGTTTAACAGAAGAGTGATTTATGGCTGCAACCAAGCCTGCATTTAACCCTCCGGGTAAAAAAGGTGACATGATTTTCGGCGCGCTGGTCAAACTGGCTGCGCTGATTGTGCTATTGCTGCTGGGCGGCATTATCGTGTCTCTGATTTTCTCCTCCTGGCCGAGCATTCAGAAATTCGGTTTCTCCTTTCTGTGGACCAAAGAGTGGGACGCGCCGAACGATATCTACGGTGCGCTGGTGCCGATTTACGGTACGCTGGTGACCTCGTTCATCGCCCTGCTGATTGCGGTTCCGGTAAGCTTCGGTATTGCGCTGTTCCTGACGGAACTGGCGCCGGGCTGGCTGCGTCGCCCGCTGGGTATTGCCATCGAACTGCTGGCGGCCATCCCAAGTATCGTATACGGCATGTGGGGCCTGTTTATCTTTGCGCCGCTGTTTGCCACGTACTTCCAGGAGCCGGTAGGTAATGTTCTCTCCGCCGTTCCGTTTGTGGGAGCCCTGTTCTCTGGCCCGGCATTCGGTATCGGTATTCTGGCGGCAGGTGTGATCCTCGCCATCATGATTATTCCGTACATTGCGGCGGTAATGCGCGATGTCTTCGAACAAACCCCGGTGATGATGAAAGAGTCGGCCTACGGCATCGGCTGTACCACCTGGGAAGTTATCTGGCGCATTGTCCTTCCGTTCACCAAAAATGGGGTGATCGGCGGCGTAATGCTGGGCTTAGGTCGCGCGCTGGGTGAAACTATGGCGGTCACCTTTATCATCGGTAACACCTACCAGCTCGATAGCGCTTCACTCTATATGCCGGGTAACAGTATTACCTCCGCGCTGGCAAACGAATTTGCCGAAGCGGAATCCGGGCTTCACGTCGCAGCGCTGATGGAACTGGGTCTGATTCTGTTCGTTATCACCTTCATTGTTCTGGCGATTTCCAAGCTGATGATCCTGCGTCTCGCGAAAAATGAGGGGGCACGCTGATGGCAACTCTCGAAATGCAAAGCACCGCTCAGCTTGCCGAATCCCGCCGCAAAATGCAGGCGAAGCGTCGTTTTAAAAACCGCATTGCGCTGACGCTTTCCATGGCAACGATGGCATTCGGCCTGTTCTGGCTGATCTGGATCCTGATGTCCACCATCACCCGTGGTATTGATGGAATGTCTCTGGCGCTGTTCACCGAGATGACGCCGCCGCCAAATACGGCGGGAGGTGGTCTGGCGAACGCCCTGGCGGGCAGCGGCCTGCTGATCCTGTGGGCGACCGTTTTCGGTACGCCGCTGGGCATCATGGCCGGCATCTACCTGGCCGAGTACGGGCGTAAATCCTGGCTGGCAGAGGTTATTCGCTTCATTAACGACATCCTGCTTTCCGCTCCGTCGATTGTCGTGGGCCTGTTTGTTTACACCATCGTAGTCGCGCAAATGGAACACTTCTCCGGCTGGGCGGGCGTAATTGCGCTGGCGCTGCTGCAGGTGCCTATCGTCATTCGTACCACCGAAAACATGCTGAAACTGGTGCCGGATAGCCTGCGTGAAGCAGCTTACGCGCTGGGTACGCCGAAATGGAAAATGATTTCTGCGATCACCCTCAAAGCGTCGGTCTCCGGGATCATGACCGGTATCCTGCTGGCTATCGCCCGTATTGCCGGTGAAACGGCACCGCTGCTGTTTACTGCCCTCTCCAACCAGTTCTGGAGCACGGACATGATGCAGCCGATCGCCAACCTGCCGGTGACGATCTTTAAATTTGCGATGAGCCCATTCGCGGAATGGCAGCAGCTGGCCTGGGCCGGGGTGCTGATCATCACCCTTTGCGTACTGTTGCTGAACATTCTGGCGCGCGTCATTTTCGCGAAGAAGAAACACGGTTAATTTTTTACGGCGCGGCAGCTCGCGGCGTCGAATGAGGAAATGAGTCAATGAGTATGGTTGATACTGCCCCGGGTAAGATTCAGGTTCGTGATTTGAACTTCTACTACGGCAAATTCCATGCCCTGAAGAACATCAACCTGGATATCGCGAAGAACCAGGTCACGGCATTCATCGGTCCGTCTGGCTGTGGCAAGTCCACGCTGCTGCGTACCTTTAACAAAATGTATTCGCTCTATCCGGAGCAGCGCGCTGAAGGTGAAATTATCCTGGATGGCGAAAACATTCTGACCCAGGCCCAGGATATCGCCCTGCTGCGTGCCAAAGTGGGCATGGTGTTCCAGAAACCGACGCCGTTCCCGATGTCCATCTATGACAATATCGCGTTTGGCGTTCGCCTGTTTGAGAAGCTCTCCCGTGCGGACATGGACGAGCGCGTGCAGTGGGCATTGACCAAGGCCGCATTATGGAACGAAACCAAAGATAAACTTCATCAGAGCGGGTACTCTCTCTCCGGTGGTCAACAGCAGCGTCTGTGCATTGCGCGCGGTATCGCCATTCGCCCGGAAGTGTTGCTGTTGGATGAGCCGTGCTCAGCGCTGGACCCGATCTCAACCGGCCGTATTGAAGAGCTGATCACCGAGCTGAAGCAGGATTACACCGTGGTTATCGTGACCCACAACATGCAGCAGGCTGCGCGTTGCTCAGATCACACGGCGTTTATGTACCTGGGCGAGTTGATTGAGTTCAGCGATACGGACGCGCTGTTCACCCGGCCCGCGAAGAAACAAACCGAAGATTATATTACTGGCCGCTACGGTTGATTTGCCTTAGTGCATGTGGAGAAACCATGGACAACCTCAATCTTAATAAACACATTTCAGGCCAGTTCAACGCAGAGCTGGAAAGCATTCGCACCCAGGTGATGACCATGGGTGGCATGGTTGAGCAGCAGCTTTCTGATGCGATTACGGCAATGCATAACCAGGACAGCGAGCTGGCGAAGCGCGTCATCGAAGGCGACCATAACGTCAACATGATGGAAGTGGCGATCGACGAAGCCTGCGTGCGTATTATCGCCAAGCGTCAGCCGACCGCGAGCGACCTGCGTCTGGTAATGGCGATCATTAAAACCATCGCCGAGCTGGAACGTATTGGTGACGTGGCGGATAAAATCTGCCGCACCGCGCTGGAGAAGTTTTCCCAGCAGCATCAGCCGCTGCTGGTGAGCCTGGAGTCGCTGGGCCGCCACACTGTGCAGATGCTGCACGACGTGCTGGATGCCTTTGCGCGTATGGATCTGGATGAAGCGGTGCGTATCTACCGTGAAGACAAGAAAGTCGACCAGGAGTATGAAGGCATTGTGCGTCAGCTGATGACCTACATGATGGAAGATTCCCGTACCATCCCAAGCGTGCTGACGGCCCTGTTCTGCGCGCGCTCTATCGAGCGTATCGGCGACCGCTGCCAGAACATTTGCGAATATATTTTCTACTTCGTGAAGGGACAGGACTTCCGTCACGTGGGCGGCGACGAGCTGGACAAGCTGCTGGCGGGTAAAGATCCGAAAGAGTGATGTTTGTGGCGGGTGGCGCTGGCGCTTACCCGCCCTACGTTAGCTTAACGCGTAATATCCCACCCGCGTGCCTTCCACAACTCTGGCAATTGCGCCAGATCGGTAAAGGTCGTCACTTTTGGATGATCGATCGGCTTGTTGTGCGGATCGGCACAGAAGTAAAACACCTCCATCCCCGCATCAATCCCCGACTGGGCGCCCGCAGGCGAGTCATCCACCAGAATGCAGTTCTCCACGTTGACGTTCATCGCTTTCGCCGCGTGGAACATCAGGGCCGGATCGGGCTTCCAGTGCTGGATATCGTAGCCGCTGAACAGTTTTTCCGGAAAGTGGTGCAGCATTTCAAGCTTGCCCAGTGAATGCTGCATTTTGCTGACCGGACCGTTGGAAACTACGCAGATTGGCACCGTCATCGCATCCAGCAGCGCGTTAGCCCCGGCAATAACTTCCAGTTCTGAGTCGAAGAGGCGTGCGACCTCGGCGCGGTACACCGGTTCCAGCTCCGCTTTCGCCAGATCCACCCCGTGCTCTTCGTTAATGATGTCGATGATCTCGTACAGCTTCACGCCCTTAAAGCGTTTGAACACCTCTTCGAGATCGAGCGTAATGCCAAATTCCTGGAACATGGCGACATACGCGCGGGAACAAATGACCTCACTGTCGACCAGCGTACCGTCACAGTCGAAAAATACCGCTTCAATTCCGGACATGCTCTTCCCTTTTAACAAGTTTAACGTTTACGTACGACAGATTTACGAGACGCAATCGTTGCCGTATAAGCATAATCAATGAAAAAAGTATCCCGTAACCGCCACTATTGTCGCATTTTGGTATAGGATAGCGACGAATTTTCCCTCCTTGTTCGGAAATTGATGATGAGTCAACAACACACAACCCAGACATCTGGTCAGGGTCTGCTTGAGCGCGTATTCAAACTGCGCGAGCACGGCACAACGGCACGCACCGAAGTTATCGCCGGTTTTACTACCTTCCTGACGATGGTCTATATCGTTTTTGTGAATCCGCAAATTCTGGGCGTCGCTGGCATGGACACCAGCGCCGTCTTTGTTACCACCTGCCTGATTGCGGCGCTTGGCAGCATCCTGATGGGCGTTTTCGCTAACCTGCCTGTGGCGCTGGCACCCGCTATGGGCCTGAATGCGTTCTTCGCGTTCGTGGTGGTTCAGGCGATGGGCCTGCCGTGGCAGGTTGGTATGGGCGCTATCTTCTGGGGTGCGGTCGGCCTGCTGCTGCTGACCATCTTCCGCGTCCGCTACTGGATGATTGCCAATATCCCGGTGAGCCTGCGCGTGGGTATCACCAGCGGTATCGGTCTGTTCATCGGCATGATGGGGCTGAAAAACGCCGGTGTGATCGTGGCGAACCCGGAAACGCTGGTGAGCATCGGTAACCTGACCTCGCACAGCGTGCTGCTGGGCGTGCTGGGCTTCTTCATCATCGCGATCCTGGCGTCGCGCAACATCCACGCTGCGGTGCTGGTCTCTATCATCGTGACCACGCTGCTGGGCTGGATGCTGGGTGACGTGCATTACAGCGGTATTGTCTCTGCGCCGCCGAGCGTCTCAACCGTGATTGGTCACGTTGACCTGGCGGGTTCCCTGAACCTGGGCCTGGCGGGCGTGATCTTCTCCTTCATGCTGGTCAACCTGTTTGACTCCTCCGGTACGCTGATTGGCGTGACGGACAAAGCGGGTCTGGCTGACGAGAAAGGCAAATTCCCGCGCATGAAGCAGGCGCTGTATGTGGACAGCATCTCGTCCGTGGCGGGTTCTTTCATCGGCACCTCGTCTGTTACCGCTTACATTGAATCCTCTTCCGGCGTGTCCGTGGGTGGCCGTACCGGCCTGACGGCGGTGGTGGTGGGTATCCTGTTCCTGCTGGTGATCTTCCTCTCTCCGCTGGCGGGTATGGTTCCACCGTATGCGGCTGCCGGCGCGCTGATTTACGTGGGCGTGCTGATGACCTCGAGCCTGGCGCGCGTGAAGTGGGAAGATTTAACCGAAGCGGTGCCGGCCTTTATTACCGCCGTGATGATGCCGTTCAGCTTCTCGATCACCGAAGGTATCGCGCTGGGCTTTATCTCTTACTGCGTAATGAAGATCGGTACCGGCCGCTTCCGCGAACTCAGCCCGTGCGTGATTATCGTTGCGCTGCTGTTTGTGTTGAAGATTGTGTTTATTGACGCGCACTAAGGTGCGGTTTGTGTTGTCAGGTGGCGCTTCGCTTACCTGACCTACAGACGAGTGTAGGCCCGGTAAGCGCTAGCGCCACCGGGCTTTTTTATCAGGCTTTAACCCGCTTAATATAATCCCCAAACGCGGTCAGCTGGCCAGAGAGATGGTCACGCGTGCTCTGATCCACCACTTCACCCGTCTGCGGGTCGACCTTGTTTTGAATCACACCGCCCATAAATTCCGGCTTGTTCATCACCATCGCATCCAGGAACACCAGAATCTGACGCAGGTGATACTGGCAGCGTGCGCCACCAATCGCGCCCATTGAGCTGGTCTGGATCAGCACCGGTTTGCCAGACAGCGGCTGCTCCGGTAAACGGGATAACCAGTCAATGGCGTTCTTCAGGCCACCCGGAACCGAGTAGTTATACTCCGGCGTGACAATGACCACACCGTCGGCCTGGCGGATCTGCTCGGCTATCGCCTCCACGCTCTGCGGGAACCCCTCTTCCTGCTGGACATCTGCATCATACAACGGGATATCGCCAATAGATGGCAGGGCGCTAATTTCCATACCTGCCGGGGCCAGCTGCGGCAGCGTGCGGGCAACCATTCCGTTAAATGAACCTTTGCGCAGGCTTCCCAGTAACGTAACTACTTTCAACGTATCAGACATGATTACTCCTGTTTCATCATGATGACCCTGATTGGATCAGCTATGGGTAAATGCTTTTTCTGCCGGTAAACTGGTTAAACGCATCAGGCGTGCGGCGGGCTCGTTGGCGCGCTCGGGCACATCAGGAAGGCTACGCCATCCCTGTTGACTGTCAAATTCCCAGATTTTCATGCGTTCGATGGCGGGGGTCACCGCGATGGACCAAATAAGCACATCCTCTGCGTCGCAGAGCGCTTCTACCAGCGTGGCCTGGGTGGCGCGCAAACGTCCGGAGCCAGGCAACAGCTGCAGCAGGCTGGCGTCGTCTGAGGCGCATCCGCAGAGCTTGCGAATGCTCTGGCGCAGGGTAATGAGCTGGGCTCTGGCTTCGACAGGATCGTTCTGGTTGCGTACCCACAGCTTCTCATTGCTGGAGAGCGGATAGTCTTCATGCGCATTAGCGCCATGGAAGCTGCGCGTCGCGCGCTGAAGTTCCATGTCGAGCCCGCAATCCCCTTCGGTGGTCAGCGCGACCCCAATGATATTGCCCGTGTAGGCAATGGAAAAACGAGGGAGTTCCGGGTCAGCAAAGACCGGGCGGCCTTCTGGTTGCGTGACGATCTCCGGCAGTTCGCTGGTGCCGTACAGCATAAACAGCAGTTCTGCGAGAAGTGCTCTCGAGGCTAAAAACCGCGTCCTGCGGTGTTCGGGGAGTTTGAGCGCCTCACTGTGACAGGCTGAAGAGAGTCTGGCCGATACGAGACGTCCTTCTGTAAGTATCCCTCTTGCAAAGTGCGTTGCCATTTTTCGCTCCTTGATAATGGTCGTAATCGGTTAAACGGTTACATGATTATCGCTTAACTTGACTCCTGTTTTAATCAGTAAATCGGAGTAAGAGAAGCCTGAAGGCCGAACTTTACATTTTCTTAGGCAAAAATTGGATCGCTGCCACCGTACAACGCCTTGATGGTCTCCCGCAGCCAGAGGATTTTCGGATTATGGCTGTTCCGTTTATGCCAGATCAGCGTGAAGGGAACGGTCAGCTTTTCAGCCTGCGCTTCGTCAATGGGAATAGGAAGCGCGATCAGCTTCCGCTGGTGGAGTTCATTGTAGTGGCGGCAGTAGTGGGGAGCCGTGGCGATATAGTTATGGCCGGGCTGCGCCGCCATAAACATCGACTGCTCAAAGCCCGGCAAACACATAGCAATGTTTCTCTCCCGCCCCATCTCTTTTAGCACCTCATCCAGCGCCCAGGTGTCGCTCCGTTCCCAGAAGATACTGATATGGGGATAGCGCAGGAAGGTTTCCAGATTCCACTCCTCCTGCAGAGCGGGGTGGTCCTCACGCAAATAGACGTATGGACGGTCGCTAAACAGGATTTCGTAGTCGATAAACCACGGCATCAGCTTCAGCAGTTCACGCGAGCGCGGGTGGGTTTCGCGACCGGTGAAGCCAACGTCCACTTCCCCGCGCGTAATGGCGTCCAGCGAGTCGTAATCCCAGTGACGCATCTTCACCGTCGCCTGCGGATAACGCTGGTTCACCTGCTCAAGCAGGGCGTTAAAGCGGATGAGCATCAGCGGCGTTTCGGCGGCCAGCACAAACGTCAGCCCGCCAGGCGAATCATGGTGAGATTTATCGAGGATCTGGTTGCCGATCTGCATCCAGTCGGCCAAATCCTGCTCCAGGCTGACTGTCAGCGGCGTAGGCAGCAGCCCTAACGGCGTTTTGACAAACAGCGGGTCGTCAAACCAGTCGCGCAGCCTGGCCAGCGATTTACTCACCGCCGACGGCGTCACGTTCATCCGCTTTGCGGCTTTGGTGACGCTGCGCTCCTGCAGCAAAAGCTGCAGGCAAAGCAACAGGTTAAGATCGAGACTGCTGATGGGCTTCTTCATACTGTGCCGCGGGCTGGATGACCATAAGTAAGGTGATGCAGACTATGCTACAGCCAATCAGAATCCCGATCAGCATATTGAGCGCGTTAAGTCCGATGACCGCCGCCAGCCATATCCACAGAGACGAACCGCAGACCTGCGCGATCCCCAGGACCGAGCTTGCTACGCCTGCCCGCAGCGAGAACGGGCCGAGCGCCTGACTCATCGCCACGCCAAAGCCAACCGAGAACCCGGCACAGATGAGCGTAATGCCCCCCAGCATCACCGCATGTGAGCTGGTGGTCGCCAGGATCGCGCCTGCGGCGAGGAATAAAACCTGTGAGGTCAGCATCAGCGTGCGCTGGCGGAAGATATTCAGCGCAAACGGGGTGGAGAAAGATACTGCCATACTGACCATAGCGGTTAATGCCATCACCGTGGAATACTCACCGCGATCGAAACCCATGGTCTCCATCAGCAATACCGGGGAAACGTTTACATACGTCAGGATCACCGCCACGCTTAACGTGGTTACGGCCAGACGGCTGAGGAAAAAGCGATTGAGAAGTTTCTCTGCCGGATGAATGGTCGCGGTATGGCTGGGATTCTGCGAGCCCGGGTGGGTCTCTTTCAGTACGGCGATCGACAGCACAAAGACCAGGGCGCCCATTGCAGCCATGGTCCAGAAAAGGCTCTGCCACGGGAATTTCAGCATGATCAGATAGCCTACAACCGGTGCCAGGACCGGAATGATGCAGGTTATCCCGTTCAGCATGGAGAGCACTTTAGCACGGCGCTGGGCGCTTAAGGTGTCGCGCAAAATGGCAAACGCCACCACGTAACAGCCGCCGGCACCAATGCCCTGGATGAACCTTCCTGCCAGGAACAAGGTGCTGTTCTGTGCCTGTGAGCAGAGAAGAGAGGCCAGGGCAAAGATGATGGCTCCGGTTATTGCGACGGGCTGACGGCCAGCCTTATCCGCGATCTTCCCGGCAAAGACCATCGACGACGCCATTCCTGCGAGGTAGGCCGAAAACGCGATGTGCAGCTGCGCTTCGCTGGCACCCAGATCGCGGGCGATGTGCGGTAATCCCACCAGATACATATCAATACCCGACGGATAAAGTAGAACTAATGCGAAACTACAAAACAGAAAACGCGCCATAAACCCCCCATAAATGCAGGCAAGCAGAATAGGGGGTGAAAAGGGTTAAAGCGAGTTGCCATTTGGACAATGGTGATTTCCTGAGAGGAAATCACCATCAATTAGCGGAAACTATTTACCAATACAGAAGCTCGAGAAAATCCTGCCCAGCAGATCGTCCGACGTGAACTCCCCGGTGATCTCGCTCAGATTCTGCTGTGCCAGACGCAGCTCTTCCGCCAGCAGTTCACCCGCCCACGCACCAATCAGCTGCGCTTTGCCCTGGTCAAGATGGCGTGCCGCCTCTTCCAGCGCCTGCAGGTGACGGCGACGCGCCAGGAAGCCACCTTCCATGCTGGTGTCAAAGCCCATGCTCTGCTTGAGATGGTTACGCAGGGCTTCCACGCCTTCCCCTGTACGCGCTGAAAGGCGAATAAGTGAGTGACCATTCACATCGCTGATGCCCAGCGTTTCGCCGGTCACGTCCGCTTTGTTACGCACTACGGTGATCGGCAGCTTGGCCGGCAGACGGGCGATAAAGTCCGGCCAGATCTCCGCCGGATCGACGGCGTCGGTCGTGGTGCCGTCCACCATAAACAGCACGCGGTCGGCCTGCTCGATTTCCTGCCAGGCGCGCTCGATACCGATGCGCTCAACCTCGTCGCTGGCATCGCGCAGACCCGCGGTATCGATAATGTGCAGCGGCATCCCGTCGATGTGGATGTGCTCGCGCAGCACGTCGCGGGTGGTCCCGGCAATGTCGGTTACGATTGCCGCTTCACGGCCCGCCAGGGCGTTCAGCAGGCTCGATTTTCCGGCGTTAGGGCGACCAGCAATGACGACCTTCATCCCTTCACGCAGCAGGCTGCCCTGACGCGCTTCGGCGCGTACCGCGTCGAGATCGTTCATCACCTGGTTCAGCTGGGCTTCGATTTTACCGTCAGAGAGGAAGTCGATCTCCTCGTCCGGGAAGTCGATAGCCGCTTCGACATAGATTCGCAGGTGAGTAAGTGCTTCCACAAGATGATTTACGCGTGCGGAAAACGCGCCCTGCAACGAGTTCAGCGCGGAGCGGGCCGCCTGTTCGGAGCTGGCGTCGATCAGGTCAGCAATCGCTTCGGCCTGCGCCAGGTCGAGCTTGTCGTTCAGGAACGCACGCTCGGAGAATTCGCCCGGCTTCGCAATGCGCAGGCCAGGCAGGGTCAGAATACGTTTTAACAGCAGGTCGAGGATCACCGGACCGCCGTGGCCCTGAAGTTCCAGCACGTCTTCGCCGGTAAAGGAGTTCGGGCCGGGGAACCACAGCGCGATGCCCTGGTCCAGCGGGGTGCCGTCGGCATCTTTAAACGGCAGATAATCAGCGTAGCGCGGCTTTGGCAGTTTACCCAGCACCGCTTCGGCCACCTCACGCGCCTTCAGGCCGGAGATACGCAGAATGCCTACACCACCGCGTCCCGGTGGGGTTGCCTGGGCGACGATAGTGTCGTTATGGCTCATGGTTGCTCTCGTTCAATACAAATAAAAAAGGCGGTCAATCGACCGCCCTTATTTTAGCGTTAACTTACCGAATCAGGACTTTTTCTTTTCGCGGCTATGCAGGCCACGTTTTTCCAGACCACGGTAAATCAGCTGCTGCTGGATGATGGTCACCAGGTTGCTGACAATATAGTACAGCACCAGACCTGACGGGAACCACAGGAAGAACACGGTGAAGATGACCGGCATAAAGGTCATGATCTTCTGCTGCATCGGGTCGGTCACGGTGGTCGGAGACATCTTCTGGATGAAGAACATCGTCACGCCCATCAGGATCGGCAGGATGTAGTACGGGTCCTGTGCGGACAGGTCATGGATCCACAGGGCGAACGGCGCGTGGCGCAGCTCAACGGAACCCATCAGCATGTAGTACAGCGCTAGGAAGATTGGCATCTGAATCAGCAGCGGGAAGCAACCACCCAGTGGGTTTACTTTCTCTGCTTTATACAGGGCCATCATCTCCTGGCTCTGACGCTGTTTATCATCGCCCAGACGCTCACGCATAGCCTGAATCTTCGGCTGTAGCATACGCATCTTCGCCATGGAGGTGTACTGCGCTTTCGTCAGCGGGTACATGATGCCACGAACGATAAAGGTGATAACGATGATGGAGAAGCCCCAGTTACCCAGGAAGCTGTGGATGAACTTCAGCAGCTTAAACAGCGGCTGAGAGATGAACCACAACCAGCCGTAATCAACGGTCAGATCCAGGTGCGGCGCGACGGCAGCCATTTTGTCCTGAATTTCCGGGCCGACCCACAGGGTGCTTGCCAGCTTACCGGTTTGACCCGGCTGAACCAGAACAGGCTGTGATTTGTAGCCGATGGCTGCAATACCGTTGCCCAGGTTCGCGGTGTAGAAGTTATTCGTACCGTCGTTATTCGGGATCCACGCTGTCGCGAAATACTGCTGCAGCATTGCGACCCAACCGCCTTTGGAGCTGACGTTCAGGTTTTCGTTATCGGCAATGGTGTCGAATTTGTATTTCTCGTACTTCGCATCAGGCGTGGAGTACGCCGCGCCACGGAAGGTATGCAGCGCAAAGTTGCTGCTTCCGGTGTCACGGTGTGACGGCAGATTGATGGACTGCTTCAGCTGACCGAAGGTAGACAGTTCCAGCGGTTTCGCACCGGCGTTCTGTACGCTGTAGCCCACGTTCACCGCATACTCACCGCGTTTCAGGGTGAAGGTTTTGGTGAAGGTGTTGCCTGCCGCGTCGGTGTAGGTCATCGGGATAACGAGTTCGTTCTGGCCATCAGCCAGTACAAAGGTGTCGTTCTCGACGTTATACAGTGGACGCGCACCGTTAGCCGGGTTGTCCGGGCCATCACGACCGGTCAGGCCGCTCTGCGCCTGATACAGGAACTCCGGTGTGGTTTCCAGTAACTGGAACGGTTCGTTAGACTTCAGCTCTTTCGGGTAGGTCAACAGCAGCGCCTGCTCAACATCACCACCACGGGTGTTGATAGTCAGCTCAAGCACATCGGTCTTAACCGTAATCTGTTTCCCCTGGCCACTGGCCGGTACGCCCTGGTCGGCGGCGCTACCCGCTGCGGTGGTCGTGGTCTGCGTGGTCTGTTGCTGGGGTTGAGGATTTTTATCCTGCTCCCATGCCTGCCAGATCATGAAAGACACGAACAACAAAGCGATGATAAGAAGATTGCGTTGCGAATCCATCGTTAGTGTTCTCTGGTATCAAAAGGTCCTGGGGGGACGGGGTCGTCTCCACCGGGGTGTAAAGGGTGGCATTTTAATACGCGTTTCACCGTCAACCAACTGCCTTTTATCACTCCAAACCTGCGCAATGCCTCAATTCCGTAGCTTGAGCATGTTGGTGTGAAACGGCAGTGCGGCCCGAGTAGCGGACTAATCAGGCGTTGATAGACCCGAATGAGGGCTATCAGGACCCGTGAGCCAGGCGACAGTGGCGGCGCCATAATTTTTCCAACGCTTCCGAGAGAGCACGGTTATCGAGGTCGGCAACCCCTTTTTTAGCCACCACCACGAAATCCATAGAAGGCAGTTCGTGCTGACGTAAACGGAAGCTTTCACGCGTCAGACGTTTAATCCGGTTGCGTTCATGCGCACGCTTAACGTTTTTCTTAGCGACTGTGAGACCGATGCGGGGATGCCCCAGCGAATTTTGGCGGCCGAGGATGGTGATTTGCGGCGTGCCAGCCCGTTGTGGCTGCTGGAAGACGAAAGTGAAATGAGTGGGAGTTAACAAACGTAACTCCCTGGGAAATGCTAGCTTAACCACTCAGGGGTTAGCTTTGTTACTTGGAAACGGTCAGACGAGCGCGGCCTTTAGCACGACGACGTGCCAGAACCTGACGACCATTTTTAGTAGCCATACGAGCACGGAAGCCGTGAGAACGGTTGCGCTTCAGTACAGACGGTTGAAAAGTGCGTTTCATGGCGATTTCTACCTAAACTTGAAAAAATTCATGACTTTTGCGGATGCCCGACCGAGTTTCGAATGACGGACGCCGAAGCCGTGGGTGATTAAAGAGGCCGGATTGTAATAATTGTACACTCCGGAGTCAATTCTCTTTCCTTATTTCCCGCGTATTTCCGCACGATTTCGCGTGGAAAATGAGCAACGGACGACGCAGGAAGATGAGCATCACGCGCCGGGTCGAGGATTATACGGCCTCGCCAACAAAGCGCAAGGATCGTCCCGGATCTTCGTTAGATCATTTAAGCAATAAATTGTCGCTGCTCATTAAATTTTCCAATATGCGGGCTAAATCGCGGGGCACTCGCGCCAGGATCGTTTACACTTACCCGGTTTCAGATCTTCCTGTGGATAAATCGGGAAGAATCTGTGAGAAACAGAAGATCTCTGGCTCAGTTTACGCTATGATCCGCGGTCCCGATCGGGATCCCAGGATCCTGGTCAGGATAAATTGCAGATAGCAATTCGCACGTCCCCCTTTACGCAGGGTCATGTCGATGTGCGCCAACAATCATGAATATTCAATAGTTTTCTTTTATTGTTCGAGTGGAGTCCGCCGTGTCACTTTCGCTTTGGCAGCAGTGTCTTGCCCGATTGCAGGATGAGTTACCAGCCACAGAATTCAGTATGTGGATCCGCCCGTTGCAGGCGGAGCTGAGCGATAACACGCTGGCTTTGTATGCGCCAAACCGTTTTGTGCTCGATTGGGTAAGAGACAAGTACCTCAATAACATCAATGGCCTGCTGAACGATTTTTGCGGGTCAGATGTCCCACAGCTGCGTTTTGAAGTGGGCACAAAGCCGGTCACCCAAACCGTTCGTGAAACCGTAAATGTAGCCGCGCCCGCTCAGGCTGTTCCGGCTCCGGCGCCTCGCGTTGCACCTGCTCGTCAGGGCTGGGATAACGTCCCTGCCCCCGCAGAGCCAACTTACCGCTCTAACGTTAACGTGAAACACACGTTCGATAACTTCGTTGAAGGTAAGTCGAACCAGCTGGCGCGCGCGGCAGCCCGTCAGGTTGCCGATAACCCCGGCGGTGCTTACAACCCGCTGTTCCTGTATGGCGGCACGGGTCTCGGTAAAACCCACCTGCTGCATGCGGTAGGTAACGGCATTATGGCGCGCAAGCCCAACGCGAAAGTGGTGTATATGCACTCCGAGCGCTTCGTTCAGGACATGGTAAAAGCCTTGCAAAACAATGCGATCGAAGAGTTTAAACGCTACTACCGTTCCGTTGACGCGCTGCTGATCGATGACATCCAGTTCTTTGCCAATAAAGAACGATCGCAGGAAGAGTTTTTCCACACCTTTAACGCCCTGCTGGAAGGCAATCAGCAGATCATTTTGACCTCGGATCGTTATCCTAAAGAGATCAACGGTGTTGAAGATCGTCTCAAATCCCGCTTCGGCTGGGGCCTCACCGTGGCGATCGAGCCACCGGAGCTGGAAACCCGCGTCGCGATCCTAATGAAGAAAGCCGATGAGAACGACATACGCCTGCCGGGTGAAGTGGCGTTCTTCATCGCCAAGCGCCTGCGCTCCAACGTGCGTGAGCTGGAAGGGGCGCTGAACCGCGTTATCGCCAATGCCAACTTCACCGGTCGTGCGATCACCATCGATTTTGTGCGTGAAGCACTGCGCGATTTGTTGGCATTGCAGGAAAAACTGGTCACCATCGACAATATTCAAAAGACGGTGGCTGAGTACTACAAGATCAAAGTGGCAGATTTACTGTCTAAACGTCGTTCCCGCTCGGTGGCGCGTCCGCGTCAGATGGCGATGGCGCTGGCAAAGGAGTTAACCAACCACAGTCTGCCGGAAATCGGCGATGCGTTTGGTGGCCGTGACCATACGACCGTGCTGCACGCCTGTCGCAAGATTGAGCAGTTACGCGAAGAAAGCCACGACATAAAAGAAGATTTTTCCAATCTAATCAGAACATTATCATCGTGACGCTATGAAATTTACCGTTGAACGTGAACATTTATTAAAACCGCTGCAACAGGTGAGTGGCCCATTAGGCGGCCGCCCAACGCTGCCTATTCTCGGAAACCTGCTGCTTCAGGTCGCGGACGGTACGCTGTCGCTGACCGGTACAGATCTGGAAATGGAAATGATCGCGCGCGTTACGTTGACGCAGCCGCACGACGCGGGCGCGACCACGGTTCCGGCACGTAAATTCTTTGATATCTGCCGCGGGTTGCCGGAAGGCGCTGAAATCGCCGTGCAGCTGGAGGGCGACCGCATGCTGGTGCGCTCTGGCCGCAGCCGTTTCTCGCTCTCCACGCTACCCGCTGCGGACTTCCCGAACCTGGACGACTGGCAGAGTGAAGTTGAATTCACTCTTCCGCAGGCGACGATGAAGCGTCTGATTGAAGCCACGCAGTTCTCCATGGCGCATCAGGACGTTCGTTACTACTTAAACGGCATGCTGTTCGAAACCGAAGGTGAAGAGCTGCGTACCGTCGCCACCGACGGCCACCGTCTGGCGGTCTGTTCCATGCCGATTGGCGACTCGCTGCCGAACCATTCGGTGATCGTACCGCGTAAAGGCGTGATTGAACTGATGCGTATGCTCGACGGCGGTGACACGCCGCTGCGGGTGCAGATTGGCAGCAATAATATCCGTGCCCACGTGGGCGATTTTGTCTTCACTTCGAAGCTGGTTGATGGCCGTTTCCCGGATTATCGCCGCGTATTGCCGAAGAACCCGGACAAAACGCTGGAAGCGGGCTGCGATAGCCTCAAGCAGGCGTTTGCCCGCGCGGCCATTCTCTCGAACGAGAAATTCCGCGGCGTGCGCCTGTACGTGAGTGAAAACCAGATCAAAATCACCGCCAACAACCCGGAGCAGGAAGAGGCAGAAGAGATTCTGGACGTCACCTACGCCGGGGCTGAGATGGAAATCGGCTTCAACGTCAGCTACGTGCTGGATGTGCTGAACGCGCTGAAATGCGAGAACGTGCGCATCCTGCTGACCGACTCCGTTTCAAGCGTACAGATTGAAGATGCGGCCAGCCAAAGCGCGGCTTATGTTGTCATGCCAATGAGACTGTAATGTCGCTCACCCGTCTGTTGATCCGCGACTTTCGCAATATCGAAAGCGCGGATCTCGCTTTATCCCCCGGCTTTAACTTCCTGGTTGGCGCGAACGGCAGCGGCAAAACCAGCGTGCTGGAAGCCATCTATACGCTCGGCCATGGCCGGGCGTTTCGCAGTTTGCAGATTGGTCGCGTCATTCGCCACGAGCAGGAATCCTTTGTTCTGCACGGGCGTTTGCAGGGCGCAGAGCGGGAAACTGCCATCGGCCTGACCAAAGACAAGCAGGGCGATAGCAAGGTGCGCATCGACGGCACCGACGGCCATAAGGTGGCGGAGCTGGCGTTGCTGATGCCAATGCAGCTGATTACGCCCGAGGGGTTTACTTTACTCAACGGCGGCCCCAAATACAGAAGAGCGTTCCTCGACTGGGGATGCTTTCACAATGAAGCCGGTTTCTTTAACGCCTGGAGCAACCTGAAGCGTTTGCTTAAACAGCGTAACGCCGCGTTGCGCCAGGTCACGCGCTACGCCCAGCTGCGTCCGTGGGACATGGAACTCATCCCTCTTGCGGAACAGATAAGCCGCTGGCGTGCCGAATACAGCGCGGGTATCGCCGAAGATATGGCCGACACCTGCAAACAGTTTTTACCCGAGTTCTCTCTCACCTTCTCCTTTCAGCGTGGCTGGGAGAAAGAGACGGATTATGCCGAGGTGTTAGAGAGAAGCTTCGAGCGCGATCGGATGTTGACCTACACCGCGCACGGCCCGCACAAGGCGGATTTCCGCATTCGTGCCGACGGTGCGCCGGTGGAAGACACGCTGTCGCGCGGGCAGCTCAAGCTCCTGATGTGCGCGCTACGCCTGGCGCAGGGGGAGTTCCTCACTCGCGAGAGCGGACGACGCTGCCTGTACCTGATAGATGATTTTGCCTCGGAACTTGACGACGCGCGGCGCGGGCTGCTTGCCAGCCGCTTAAAAGCCACGCAGTCGCAGGTTTTCGTCAGCGCCATTAGCGCTGAACACGTTATGGACATGTCGGACGAAAATTCGAAGATGTTTACCGTGGAAAAGGGTAAAATAACGGATTAACCCAAGTTGAAATGAGCGAGAAACGTTGATGTCGAATTCTTATGACTCCTCCAGTATCAAAGTCCTGAAAGGGCTGGATGCGGTGCGTAAGCGCCCGGGTATGTATATCGGCGACACGGATGACGGCACCGGTCTGCACCACATGGTATTCGAGGTGGTAGATAACGCTATCGACGAAGCGCTCGCGGGTCACTGTAAAGACATCGTGGTCACCATCCATGCGGACAACTCCGTCTCCGTTACCGATGACGGCCGTGGCATCCCGACCGGTATTCACCCGGAAGAGGGCGTCTCTGCTGCGGAAGTGATCATGACCGTACTGCACGCAGGCGGTAAGTTCGACGATAACTCCTATAAGGTTTCCGGCGGCCTGCACGGCGTAGGCGTTTCCGTAGTAAACGCCCTGTCGCAAAAGCTGGAGCTGGTTATTCAGCGCGAAGGCAAAATTCACCGTCAGATCTATCAGCACGGCGTGCCTGAGGCCCCGCTGGCCGTTACCGGTGATACCGATAAAACCGGTACCATGGTGCGTTTCTGGCCGAGCCTTGAAACCTTCACCAACGTCACTGAATTCGAGTACGACATTCTGGCGAAGCGCCTGCGTGAACTGTCGTTCCTGAACTCCGGCGTCTCTATTCGCCTGCGCGACAAACGCGACAATAAAGAAGACCACTTCCACTACGAAGGCGGTATCAAGGCGTTTGTTGAGTATCTGAACAAGAACAAAACGCCAATTCACCCAAATATCTTCTACTTCTCCACCGAAAAAGACGGTATCGGCGTGGAAGTGGCGCTGCAGTGGAACGACGGTTTCCAGGAAAATATCTACTGCTTTACCAACAACATTCCACAGCGCGACGGCGGTACTCACCTTGCGGGCTTCCGCGCGGCGATGACCCGTACCCTGAACGCCTACATGGACAAAGAAGGCTACAGCAAAAAAGCGAAAGTCAGCGCCACCGGTGATGACGCCCGTGAAGGCCTGATTGCCGTGGTCTCCGTGAAGGTGCCGGATCCGAAGTTCTCCTCACAGACCAAAGACAAGCTGGTTTCTTCTGAGGTGAAATCGGCGGTTGAGCAGCAGATGAACGAACTGCTGAGCGAATACCTGCTGGAAAACCCGAACGATGCGAAAATCGTGGTGGGCAAAATTATCGATGCGGCACGTGCCCGTGAAGCGGCGCGTAAAGCCCGTGAAATGACCCGTCGTAAAGGCGCGCTGGACCTGGCAGGCCTGCCGGGCAAGCTGGCTGACTGTCAGGAACGCGACCCGGCACTGTCTGAACTGTACCTCGTGGAAGGGGACTCCGCGGGCGGTTCTGCGAAGCAGGGCCGTAACCGTAAGAACCAGGCGATCCTGCCGCTGAAGGGTAAAATCCTCAACGTTGAGAAAGCGCGCTTCGATAAGATGCTCTCTTCTCAGGAAGTGGCGACGCTCATCACCGCGCTCGGCTGCGGCATTGGCCGCGACGAGTACAACCCGGACAAGCTGCGCTATCACAGCATCATCATCATGACCGATGCGGACGTCGACGGCTCGCACATCCGTACGCTGCTGTTGACCTTCTTCTATCGTCAGATGCCTGAAATCGTTGAGCGCGGCCACGTCTACATTGCGCAGCCGCCGCTGTACAAAGTGAAGAAAGGTAAGCAGGAACAGTACATTAAAGATGACGACGCGATGGATCAGTACCAAATCGCGATCGCCCTTGATGGCGCGACCCTGCACGCGAACTCCAGCGCGCCGGCACTGGCAGGCGAGCCGCTGGAGCGTCTGGTCTCCGAGTTCAACGCCACGCAGAAAATGATTGGCCGTATGGAACGCCGCTATCCAAAAGCGCTGCTGAAGGAGCTGGTCTATCAGCCAACCCTGACCGAAGCCGATCTGAGCAACGAGCAGGCCGTGACCCGCTGGGTGAATACCCTGGTGAGCGAGCTGAACGAGAAAGAGCAGCACGGCAGCCAGTGGAAGTTCGACGTTCAACAGAATGCGGCACAGCAGTTTGAGCCGATTGTTCGCGTGCGTACTCACGGCGTCGACACCGACTACCCGCTGGAGCACGAATTCGTGACCGGCCCGGAATACCGCCGTATCTGCACCCTCGGCGAGAAGCTGCGCGGCCTGATCGAAGAAGATGCGTTTATCGAACGTGGCGAGCGTCGTCAGCCGGTAGCAAGCTTCGAGCAGGCGCTGGACTGGCTGGTGAAAGAATCCCGTCGCGGTCTGTCTATCCAGCGTTATAAAGGTCTGGGCGAAATGAACCCGGATCAGCTGTGGGAAACCACCATGGATCCGGAAAGCCGTCGCATGCTGCGCGTCACCGTTAAAGACGCGATTGCTGCGGATCAGCTGTTCACCACCCTGATGGGCGATGCGGTAGAACCACGTCGTGCGTTCATTGAAGAGAACGCGCTGAAAGCGGCGAATATCGATATTTAACAGTCGCTATCCCGCATGAAAACTGGCCGCGCTTTTAGCGCGGCTTTTTTATGGGCGCAGGAATGTCCAGCGACATCGCCGCCGGTAAACGGCTCGCCAGCGCATCTATGGCCATTCTTACCCTTAGCGGCAGGTACGGCGTCTGTTGCCAGACGGCATGGACGTCAAAATGGACATCCGGCGCCTGCTTAAAGAGCGGGACAAGCTTTCCCTGATGAATTTCTTTGATGGCCATCCAGCAGGGGAGCCAGGCAATGCCGTGCCCGGTCACCGCCGCGTCGCAGATGGCCTGCAAATCATCCATATTGAGTGATGACCGCGGCGTAAACGTGCGCGGCGTTCCGTCGCTGTCCATAAGCTGCCAGGATAGCACGCGGCCTGCGCGCAGATAGTTAATGGCCGCGTGCCGGGATAAATCATCCACAGCGTCTGGATGACCTCTTTTTTGCAGATAGTCGGGCGAGGCGCACAGGACCATGCGGTGTTCTCCCAGCTTTCTGGCCACCAGCACGCTGCTGTCCTGCAGCGTGCCGTTACGTACCGCCATATCGAAGCCTTCCTCGACCAGATCCACCACGCGGTCGCTGAACGACATTTCAAGCTCAAGCCCAGGGTGTTCCTGCGCCAGTTCAATCAGCAGCGGCGCGACGCACTGGCGCCCAAACAGCACCGGCATGGCAACACGAAGCCGACCGTTGATCTGATGTTTCCCCGTTTCCAGCAGGGATTCCGCGCTCCTGATCTCCTCCAGCGCGCGCAGGCAGCGCTCGTAGAACAGGGCGCCGTTATCGGTGAGCCGCTGGCTGCGGGTGGTGCGCTGAAACAGCCGCACTCCCAGACGTTCCTCAAGTCGAGCAATGCTTTTACCCACCGCAGAGCGCGACAGGTGCAGGCGAACTGCGGCCTGCGCAAAGCTTCCTGCCTCCACGGCAGCGACAAAAACAGGAATATCTTTCAGCGTATCGGTCACGGTTTGTATCCATTCAGGCGTCAATGAAGAGAAAACTTATCGCCACTGGTGACGAGTAGTCAACGGTAGACTGTCATTACTGAAGCTTATCTGATGGCAGGAGGAAAAAATGACAGAGACAATGCAGCGCTGGTCAATGAACGCCCTCGGGCGCGAAAATCTCAAACTCATTCATGAATCGGTTCCACAGCCAGGCCCCGGTGAGGTTCGCGTACGGGTAAATGCCGTTGCGCTCAACTACCGGGATAAAATGGTCATCGAAGGCACGATGCCGATTCCGCTTTCCTTCCCGTTCACCCCGGCGTCTGACATGGCGGGCGTGGTGGACAGCGTAGGTGAAGGTGTCACGCGTTTCAAACCCGGCGCTCGCGTCATTTCAACCTTCTTCCCGGAGTGGATCGACGGCAAGCCGCAGACAGACGCGCGTGATTTGCCCTACAAAACGTCCGGCGGCTATTTCCAGGGAATGCTGGCCGAATATGTGGTTGTAAATGAAAACGCGCTGGTGGCCTCTCCGGAAACTCTGAATGACGCAGAGGCCAGCACGTTACCCTGCGCAGGGCTTACCGCCTGGTTCGCGCTGGTGGAGCGGGGTCAGCTCCGCGCCGGGCAATCGGTGCTGGTACAGGGGACGGGCGGCGTGGCGATTTTCGCCCTGCAAATTGCAAAAGCGCACGGCGCAGAGGTTATTGTCACGTCCGGGAGCGATGAAAAGCTGGCGCTCGCCAAAAAACTGGGCGCCAGTCAGGGTGTCAACCGCCTGAAAAGTGACTGGGCTGAAGAAGCATTGGCGCTGACTCAGGATCGCGGCATCGACCATATTATCGAAACCGTAGGTGGGGAAAACCTGAAGCATTCCCTGCGTGCCGTTGCCGTTCATGGGCGTATCTCCGTCATTGGCGTGCTGGCCGGGACTGACATTTCGCTGCCTGCTGGTGAGCTGCTGCTGAAATCCCCCGTCATTCAGGGGATTGGCGTGGGACACCGCCGGGCGCTGGAGGATTTCGTCCGCGCTGTTGACGTCACGGGACTGAAGCCGGTGATTGAGCATCGCTACCGTTTTAACGAGCTTGAACAGGCCCTTGAACATCTGGATCGCGGCGCATTCGGTAAAATCGTTCTCACCCGCGAGTAAGTCGTCGTTCCCCGGGATAAGCGTAAAAGGGGGGTTTCTGTTGCGCAATGTAGCTCTATTTTTGTGTGCTTAATCGCGTTAGCATGAGGCAGCACTCATTTATCCCGGGGAACTCATGGCTATCAAACTCATTGCAATCGATATGGACGGCACGCTGCTGCTGCCAGACCACACTATCTCTCCTGCCGTTAAAAACGCGATCGCCGCCGCACGAGCGAAGGGCGTGAATGTGGTTCTGACCACGGGGCGTCCGTATGCGGGCGTACACAGCTACCTGAAAGAGCTGCACATGAATCAGCCGGGCGATTACTGCATCACCTATAACGGCGCGCTGGTGCAGAAAGCCGCAGACGGCAGCACGGTTGCGCAAACTGCGCTGAGCTATGATGACTACCTGTTCCTCGAAAAACTGTCCCGTGAAGTGGGCTCCCACTTCCATGCGCTCGATCGCAATACGCTCTACACCGCCAACCGCGATATCAGCTACTACACGGTGCATGAATCCTACGTTGCGACCATTCCGCTGGTGTTCTGTGAAGCCGAGAAAATGGATCCGGCGACGCAGTTCCTGAAGGTGATGATGATTGACGAGCCGGAGATCCTGGATAAAGCCATCGCGCGCATTCCGGCGGAGGTAAAAGAGAAGTACACCGTGCTGAAAAGTGCGCCGTACTTCCTCGAAATCCTCGATAAACGCGTCAATAAGGGCACCGGCGTGAAATCACTTGCTGATGCGTTAGGGATTAAGCAGGAAGAAATCATGGCGCTCGGCGACCAGGAGAACGACATCGCGATGATTGAATTCGCGGGCGTTGGCGTGGCAATGGATAACGCCATTCCTTCGGTGAAAGAGGTGGCTGATTTCGTCACAAAATCTAACCTCGAAGATGGCGTTGCCTACGCGATCGAGAAGTTTGTGCTGCAGTAACGCTTATTTTCAATCATCAGCCCCGGTTATCAACCGGGGCTTTTTTTTGCCCTGAATTTATCGAATTGTTCTTTTTGTGATCTTGATTGTAGTACAACATAAATTGATTGTACTACATTGTCACCACGGCAAAGAAGAATGGCCTCACGTTTGTACTGCAAAAGTGAGGCGAAATTCAGCGGTCGCGGTAAAGTAGTGATGGACATACAGAGCACAAGGACTCTCCATGACTCTCAATAAAACCGATCGCATCGTTATTACGCTGGGCACCCAGATTGTGGGCGGTAAATACGTTCCCGGTTCGCCGCTCCCCGCAGAGGCTGAACTGTGCGAGGAGTTTGAAACCTCGCGCAACATCATCCGGGAAGTGTTCCGCTCGCTGATGGCGAAGCGGCTGATTGAAATGAAGCGCTATCGCGGCGCGTTTGTTGCTCCGCGCAACCAGTGGAACTACCTCGATACCGACGTGCTGCAGTGGGTGCTGGAAAACGACTACGACCCGCGGCTTATCGGCGCGATGAGTGAAGTTCGAAACCTGGTGGAGCCGGCAATTGCGCGCTGGGCGGCGGAACGCGCGACCTCCGGTGATTTGGCCCAGATTGAATCGGCTTTAAACGACATGATCGCCAATAACCAGAACCGGGAGGCGTTCAACGAGGCGGACATTCGCTACCACGAAGCGGTGCTGCAGTCGGTGCATAACCCGGTTTTACAGCAGCTTAGCGTGGCGATCAGCTCGCTACAGCGAGCGGTATTTGAACGTACCTGGATGGGTGATGAAGCCAACATGCCAAAAACGCTCCAGGAACATAAAGCGCTGTTCGATGCGATACGGCATCAGGACGGCGATGCGGCAGAGCAGGCGGCGCTTACCATGATTGCCAGCTCGACACGAAGGCTGAAGGAAATCACATGACATCTCGCTACATCGCAATTGACTGGGGATCGACCAATCTGCGCGCCTGGCTTTATCAGGGCGAGGAGTGCCTGGAGAGCAGGCAATCAGAAGCAGGCGTGACGCGCCTGAACGGTAAATCCCCCGAGGCGGTGTTAGCAGAGATCACACAAAACTGGCGCGACAGCGCCACGCCGGTGGTAATGGCGGGAATGGTGGGCAGTAACGTAGGCTGGAAAATTGCACCTTATCTGTCGGTTCCCGTCCATTTCTCCGCTATTGGCGAGCAGTTGACGTCCGTTGGTGACAATATCTGGATTATTCCCGGTTTGAGCGTCTCTCGCGACGATAACCACAACGTGATGCGCGGCGAAGAGACGCAGCTGCTTGGCGCGCGCGCTCTCTCTCCTTCTTCTGTCTACGTCATGCCCGGCACGCACTGTAAGTGGGTCCAGGCTGACGCTGAGCAAATCCACGATTTTCGCACCGTAATGACCGGCGAGCTGCACCATTTGCTGCTCAACCATTCGCTGGTCGGGGCCGGTTTACCTGAGCAGGAATCCTCGTTAGAGGCGTTTGCCGCCGGGCTTGAACGTGGGATCGCCTCCCCTGATGTGTTGCCGCAGCTTTTTGAGGTTCGCGCCTCGCACGTGCTGGGACTTCTCCCGCGCGAGCAGGTCAGCGAGTTTCTCTCCGGCCTGCTGATTGGCGCAGAGGTCGCCAGCATGCGTGAGTTCATCGCGCACGAGCAGGCCATTACGATTGTCGCAGGCGCATCGCTAACGTCGCGCTACGAACAGGCATTTCGCGCCGTTGGGCGTGATGTTTCGACGGTATCCGGCGACACGGCATTTCAGGCAGGAATAAGGAGCATCGCTCATGCAGTGGCAAACTGATCTTCCCCTTATCGCGATTTTGCGCGGCATCACGCCCGATGAGGCGTTAGACCACGTCGGCGCGGTTATCGACGCCGGATTCGACGCGGTAGAAATCCCGCTCAACTCGCCCGACTGGGAAAAAAGCATTCCGGCCGTAGTGAAGGTTTTCGGCGATAAGGCGCTGATTGGCGCAGGCACCGTGTTACAGCCTGAGCAGGTCGATCGGCTGGCAAAGATGGGCTGCAGGCTTATCGTCACGCCCAATATTCAGCCTGAGGTGATCCGCCGCGCGGTAGGTTACGGCATGACGGTCTGCCCGGGCTGCGCCACCGCCACGGAAGCCTTTACTGCCCTTGATGCGGGCGCGCAGTCGCTCAAAATTTTCCCGTCATCGGCTTTTGGACCGGACTACATCAAGGCGTTGAAAGCGGTATTGCCCGCCAGCGTACCGGTCTTTGCCGTGGGCGGCGTAACGCCAGAAAACCTGGGCCAGTGGATGAGCGCTGGCTGTGTGGGCGCAGGGTTGGGTAGCGATCTTTATCGTGCCGGCCAGTCCGTGGAACGTACCGCACAGCAGGCGGCAGCATTTGTGAAAGCGTATCGAGAGGCAGTGAAATGAAAATAACCAAACTCACCACGTACCGTTTACCCCCGCGCTGGATGTTCCTGAAAATCGAAACCGATGAAGGGGTTGTAGGCTGGGGCGAACCGGTGATTGAAGGGCGCGCGCGCACCGTTGAAGCGGCAGTACACGAGCTGGGCGAATACCTGATTGGTCAGGATCCGGCGCGCATTAACGACCTGTGGCAGGTGATGTACCGCGCGGGCTTCTACCGCGGAGGTCCGATCATGATGAGCGCCATCGCCGGTATCGACCAGGCGCTGTGGGATATCAAAGGTAAAGTGCTTAACGCACCGGTCTGGCAGCTTATGGGCGGCCTGGTGCGCGACAAAATCAAAGCCTACAGCTGGGTAGGCGGCGACCGTCCTGCGGAAGTGATCGACGGCATCACGCAGTTGCGCAATATCGGCTTTGACACCTTCAAGCTCAACGGCTGCGAAGAGATGGGCGTTATCGACAATTCGCGTGCGGTAGACCGGGCGGTCAATACCGTGGCGCAAATTCGTGAAGCCTTCGGCAACGAGATCGAGTTTGGTCTGGATTTCCACGGCCGCGTCAGCGCGCCAATGGCAAAAGTGCTGATCAAAGAGCTGGAGCCGTATCGTCCGCTGTTTATCGAAGAGCCGGTGCTGGCCGAGCAGGCCGAGTACTATCCGAAACTGGCTGAACAGACCCACCTTCCTATCGCGGCGGGTGAACGTATGTTCTCGCGCTTCGAGTTTAAACGCGTACTTGAAGCGGGCGGCATAGCGATCCTGCAGCCGGACCTTTCTCATGCGGGCGGCATCACCGAATGCTACAAAATTGCCGGGATGGCAGAAGCTTATGATGTGGCGCTGGCACCGCACTGCCCGCTCGGCCCAATCGCTCTGGCGGCCTGCCTGCACGTCGACTTCGTCTCCCGCAATGCGGTGTTCCAGGAACAGAGCATGGGGATTCACTATAACAAGGGCGCGGAACTGCTCGATTTTGTGAAAAATAAAGAAGACTTCTGCATGGAAGGCGGTTTCTTTAAACCGCTTACGAAGCCGGGCCTTGGCGTGGAAATTGACGAAGCTAAAGTCATTGAGCTGAGTAAGAATGCGCCGGACTGGCGAAACCCGCTGTGGCGTCATGAGGACGGCAGCGTAGCGGAATGGTAATCGCCATGCCGTAGACCCGGTAAGCCTCCGGGCAAAAATCATACATACAAAAATATAACCCTCTGTAAATTACAGGGCATGGTGAGCGGCTTCGCTATGCCCAAAATCTGGAGACAGATTGCGATGGATATTCCAGTTACCGCTACAAAAATCGGGCGTCGCCGCTACCTGACGCTGATGATGATCTTTATTACCGTGGTCATTTGCTATGTCGACCGCGCCAACCTTGCCGTGGCATCGGCCCATATTCAGGAAGAGTTTGGCATCACTAAAGCGGAAATGGGCTACGTCTTCTCGGCGTTTGCCTGGTTGTATACCTTATGCCAGATCCCCGGCGGCTGGTTTCTTGACCGCGTGGGTTCACGTCTGACCTACTTTATCGCCATATTAGGCTGGTCCGTGGCGACCCTATTCCAGGGCTTCGCCACCGGGCTGATGTCGCTGATTGGCCTGCGTGCCATCACCGGGGTTTTCGAAGCGCCCGCGTTTCCGACCAACAACCGTATGGTGACCAGCTGGTTCCCGGAACACGAGCGCGCGTCCGCCGTTGGTTTTTACACCTCTGGCCAGTTTGTCGGCCTGGCGTTCCTGACGCCGCTGCTGATCTGGATCCAGGAGCTGCTGAGCTGGCACTGGGTGTTCATCGTCACCGGCGGGATTGGCATTATCTGGTCGCTAATCTGGTTCAAGGTCTACCAGCCGCCGCGTCTGACCAAAAGTATCACCAGGGCCGAGCTGGACTACATCCGCGACGGTGGCGGTCTGGTGGATGGTGATGCGCCGGTGAAAAAAGAGGCGCGCCAGCCGCTGACCAAAGCGGACTGGAAGCTGGTCTTCCACCGTAAGCTGGTGGGCGTTTATCTGGGTCAGTTCGCGGTTACTTCTACGCTGTGGTTCTTCCTCACCTGGTTCCCGAACTACCTGACCCAGGAAAAGGGGATCGCGGCGCTAAAGGCGGGCTTTATGACTACCGTGCCGTTCCTCGCCGCATTTTTCGGCGTGCTGCTCTCCGGCTGGCTGGCCGATAAGCTGGTGAAAAAAGGGTACTCGCTGGGCGTGGCGCGTAAAACGCCGATTATCTGCGGCTTACTGATCTCAACCTGCATTATGGGTGCCAACTACACCAACGATCCGGTGTGGATTATGGCCCTGATGGCGGTGGCGTTCTTTGGTAACGGTTTCGCCTCTATCACCTGGTCGCTGGTGTCGTCCCTTGCGCCGATGCGGCTGATTGGCCTGACCGGCGGTGTGTTCAACTTTGTCGGCGGACTGGGCGGGATCACCGTACCGCTGGTTATCGGCTACCTGGCGCAGGACTACGGCTTCGGCCCGGCGCTGGTCTACATCTCTGCCGTGGCGCTGATCGGGGCACTCTCCTACATCCTGCTGGTGGGCGATGTGAAACGAGTAGGCTAATCCCTGCGGATGTTTTACCCTGATGCACTCACCGTGCATCAGGGTATCCTCATGAAACAAATTACCTTCGCCTCCCGCAACCACCAGCTGACCAACATCAATACCTGGACGCCGGACAGCCAGTGGCTGGTCTACGACGTGCGCCCGTCAGGCGCGTCATTTACCGGCGAAACCATTGAGCAGGTCAACGTCGTTACGGGTGAGGTGGAGGTGGTCTATCGCGCCACTGACGGCGCGCATGTCGGCGTGGTGACCGTTCATCCGGCACAGGACAAATACGTCTTTATCCACGGTCCGAAAAACCCGGATGCTGGCTGGCACTACGATTTTCATCATCGTCAGGGTGTGATTGTGCATCACGGTCAGGTGAGCAACCTGGACGCGATGGATATCACCGCGCCTTATACCGCAGGCGCGCTGCGCGGCGGCAGCCACGTGCACGTCTTTAGCCCGAACGGGCTGCTCGTCAGCTTTACCTATAACGACCATGTTTTACATGAGCGCGATCCGAAGCTCGATTTACGCAACGTCGGCGTGGCGGCACCGTTTGGCCCGGTGAACCCGCAGGGGAATCATCCACGTGAATATTCAGGCAATTTCTGGAGCGTGCTGGTCAGCCGCACGACGCCCAACCCGCAGCCGGGCAGCGATGAAATCAACCGCGCCTACGAAGAGGGCTGGGTGGGCAACAACAGGCTGGCATTTATCGGCGATACCCTCTCCGCGCAGGGCGAAAAAGTGCCTGAACTGTTTATTGTTAACCTGCCAGAAGACGAGCAGGGCTGGAAACGAGCGGGCGATGAGCCGCTGCAGGGCACCCCAGACACCCTGCCAGCGCCGCCTGCCGGGGTGAAGCAGCGTCGTCTGACCTTTACCCACCAGAGGGCCTACCCGGGTCTGGTGAACGTGCCGCGTCACTGGGTGCGCAGTAACCCCCAGGGGACGCAAATCGCGTTTCTGATGCGGGATGATAACGGCATTGTGCAGCTGTGGCTGATCTCTCCTGAGGGCGGCGAGCCGCGCCAGCTGACGCGCACCGGGAGCGGTATTCAGTCTGCGTTTAACTGGCACCCTTCCGGGAACATGCTGGGATTTGTGCTTGAAAACCGAATCGCCTGCTGTGACGCGAAGACTGGAGAAGTGACGTTTTTGACGTCCGATCACGGCAATCCGCCGTCTGCTGATGCGGTCGTGTTTTCCCCGGACGGGCGCTTTATTGCGTGGATGCAAGAGACGGGCGGTTTCCGTCAGCTTTGGGTAACGGAAACCGCGAAGGACTAGCGCGGCGGCATCTCGGCGGGCGGGATAACGGCGTTTGTCGCCAGATTTTCCTGCTCGCTTTTCTCTACCCGTGAGCGCACGGAATCGTCCTTACGGAATACATCCCACGGCAGCAGAAGCGTATCCGCCACTGCTGTAAAGGGCATATCCAGGATAACCAGGGATTTGGTGCCCCAGTTCGTATCGTCATCGGAGATCATCGCCGCGCTGGCGCGCGTCCCCGGATATGTTCCTTCTTTACCGCCGGTGTGAGACATCACGCTCGAACACCCGCAAAGTAAAACCAGCCCGCTGAACGTCGTCAGCTTTATCAGAACATTTTTCATCATCACTCAGTCATCGTTAATGGCACTGCATAGACCTGCAACTCAGGGTTATAGCGAGCCTTATCCGAAATGAATAGCCCGATAACCCCGCACTGTGGCAGCCATCGCAATTTAACCCTTTGTGCTGTTGTCCCAGAGTCTATGCGACAACCAGCAAAGTGCAAAAAAATCTCGCCTAAATAGTCTTGAAAAGCTCGGTTCCAGACCCATTTTAAGAATGTGACCCGATAACGAACACGCCTGATGGGTGTCCGGGGGCACAAAGGCCTGTCCATGGTGGAAGGCTACAATTTCTCGCTGATTTCAGGAGTATTATCTATGCGTAACTTCGATCTTTCTCCGCTATACCGTTCTGCAATTGGTTTTGACCGCCTGTTTAACCATTTAGAAAATAACCAAAGCCAGAGCAACGGCTACCCTCCATACAATGTTGAGCTGGTTGACGAAAACCACTACCGCATCGCCATTGCCGTCGCCGGTTTTGCAGAAAACGAGCTGGAAATCACCGCGCAGGACAACCTGCTGGTGGTGAAAGGTTCCCATACGGCCGAGCAGAAAGAACGTACCTACCTTTACCAGGGCATCGCCGAGCGCAACTTTGAACGCAAGTTCCAGTTAGCCGAGAACATTCACGTTAAAGGCGCGAACCTGGTTAACGGCCTGCTGTTTATCGAACTGGAACGCGTGATTCCGGAAGAGAAAAAACCGCGCCGTATCGAAATTAACTAATTACGCGGGTCGCGCGAGCGGCCCACCCAGACTTGCTTGCCGTAACGGGAGCATATGCGAATCCATGAGGATTTGCAGGAACAACTGTGCACAAAATTAAACTGTGCCGAACTCGCTTCTCAGAAGGAGATTTAGTATGCGTAACTACGATTTATCCCCCCTGCTGCGTCAGTGGATTGGTTTTGACAAACTGGCTAATGCCCTGCAAAGCACCACCGAGCAACAGACATTTCCGCCGTACAACATCGAAAAAAGCGACGATAACCACTATCGCATCACCCTTGCGCTGGCCGGGTTCCGCCAGGAAGATCTGGATATCCAGCTCGAAGGCGCGCGCCTGACCGTGAAGGGTACGCCGGAAAAACAAGAGACCGAAACCCGGTGGCTGCATCAGGGTCTGGTTAATCAGCCGTTTAGCCTGAGCTTTACCCTGGCAGACCATATGGAAGTGTCCGGTGCGACGTTTACCAACGGGCTGCTGCATATCGATCTTATCCGTAACGTGCCGGAAGCCATCGCGCCGCAGCGTATCGCCATTAGCGAGCGGCCGGCGTTGAACAGCTAATCCGCTTTACTCACAGACTGCACAAAGCCCTGCTCCGGCAGGGCTTTTTTGTGCGCCATCGCCCATACAACCGCATCCGGCTCTGAGAAAATCCTTGTTATAACTAAGGTTATGCCAAGGATGTGGATCATGAGTGATATCGCGTTAACCGTCAGCGTGTTAGCCCTGGCCGCCGTAGTCGGCCTGTGGATAGGCAATATCAAAATCCGTGGCGTCGGGTTTGGGATTGGCGGGGTGCTGTTTGGCGGCATTTTTGTCGGGCATTTTGCTGACAAGCTCGGGCTGGTTCTCAGCGCCGATATGCTCCACTTTATTCAGGAGTTCGGCCTGATCCTCTTCGTCTACACCATCGGGATTCAGGTAGGGCCGGGCTTTTTCGCTTCCCTGCGCGTCTCCGGGCTACGGCTCAATCTGTTTGCCCTCGGCATTGTGGTGATGGGCGGGCTGGTCACCGCGATCCTGCACAAAATCTTTGCTATCCCGCTGCCCGTGGTGCTGGGCATTTTCTCCGGGGCGGTCACCAACACGCCGGCGCTCGGAGCCGGGCAGCAAATCCTTCGCGATTTGGGCATTGAACCCGGCATTGTTGACCAGATGGGGATGAGCTACGCCATGGCCTATCCGTTTGGGATTTGCGGCATTCTGCTCTCCATGTGGCTGGTCCGCGTCCTGTTTCGCGTTAACGTCGACAAAGAGGCGAAGGATCACGAAACCACGCTCACCAATGGCCACATGCCGATCAAAACCATCAATATTCGCGTCGATAACCCCAACCTGAACAATATGGCGATTCAGGACGTACCGATCCTGAACAGCGCCAATATTATCTGCTCCCGCCTTAAGCGCGACGACGTGCTGATGGTGCCTGCGCCCGGCACGATGATCCAGCAGGGTGACCTGCTGCACCTGGTCGGCCAGCCGGGGGATTTGAACAACGCGCGGCTGGTGATTGGTCAGGAAGTGGATACCTCGCTTTCAACCCGCGGCACCGATATGCGCGTGGAGCGTGTTGTGGTGACCAACGAGCACGTTCTTGGCAAGAAAATACGCGATCTGCAGGTAAAAGAGCGCTACGACGTGGTCATCTCCCGCCTCAACCGTGCGGGCGTCGAACTGGTTGCCAGCCCGGAGGCCAGCCTGCAGTTCGGGGATATCCTCAACTTGGTCGGACGCCCGTCGTCCATCGATGCCGTGGCGGATATGGTGGGCAACGCCCAGCAAAAACTGCAGCAGGTGCAGATGCTGCCGGTGTTTATCGGCATCGGGCTTGGCGTGCTGCTCGGCTCTATTCCGCTGTACGTGCCGGGCTTCCCGGTGGCGCTCAAGCTCGGCCTGGCGGGCGGGCCGCTGATTATGGCGCTGATCCTCGGGCGTATCGGCTGTATCGGGAAGCTCTACTGGTTTATGCCGCCGAGCGCTAACCTGGCGCTGCGCGAGCTGGGCATCGTGCTATTCCTGGCGGTTGTCGGGCTGAAGTCCGGCGGGGATTTTGTCGATACCCTGGTCAAGGGCGAAGGGATGAGCTGGGTCGGCTACGGCATCTTTATCACGGCGATCCCGCTGCTGACGGTGGCAATCCTGGCGCGGATGTTCGCCAAAATGAACTACCTGACGCTGTGTGGCATGCTGGCGGGCTCCATGACCGACCCGCCAGCGCTCGCTTTTGCCAACAACCTGCACGCCACCAGCGGCGCGGCCGCGCTCTCCTATGCCACCGTCTATCCGCTGGTGATGTTCCTGCGCATCATCACCCCGCAGCTACTGGCGGTGCTGTTCTGGGGGATGGGCTAACAGCTCTTCCGGGTGGATGCGCCGCAGATGGTAGTCCACCTGGTAATCGCTGGTATTTCGGAACATCACGGAATAATTGAGGAACTCGCCGCTGTCGCTGTAGGAGAGAGAGGTAATTCGCAGCAGCGGCGTCTGTTCCGGCAGATTCATATAACCGGCCAGCTGTTTATCTGCCAGCACCGGCGTCAGGCTCTCGTAGTTGCCGCTGATGGTGATCCCGCACTCCTTCTCAATGTAATCAAACTTAGACCCCTCAAGATGCGCCAGTGACAGGTTGCGGAACAGCTTCACCGGCATAAAGCTGTCCTCCAGCATCAGCGGCTTTCCGTCCACGTAGCGCACCCGCCGTGAAAAGTAGATCCGCTCATCCACCTGGATCCGCAGCTGGCTGGCGATGGCGGGCGGGGCGGGCATCACTTCGAACTGCAGCACCTTGCTCTGCACCTCTTTTCCCTGCTGACGCAGTACCTCCACCAGCCCGGTCAGGTTAGTGGTTTCGTGGTGAACGTCTTTGCGCGAGACAAACGTTCCGCTGCCGTGCCGGCGCTCAACCAGCCCCCAGCTCACCAGCAGATCCAGCGCCTTGCGGATGGTCATGCGCGCCACGCCAAACTCCTGCGCCAGCGCTTTTTCACCAGGCAGCGGGCTGCCGATGTTGTAGTCCGATGAATTCAGCCGCAGCCGCAACCTGTCAGCAATTGATTTGTAGATCACCAGTAGACCTCTCTGCCCTTATCAGGGCGTGGAATGCGTCCTGACATGTCCATATTTAACTCAAAAAGTAGACCTGACTGGTCAAAATAAAACCATGAATGCGATCACGAATCGCAGCGGCACGCCATGTTCGCGCATCAGTAAGTTCTTATGCTCACCTCAGGCCAGCAAAAAACCATAAAGGCCTCTACCCCTACAGGTTGTTACGTGAGGATTTAAAAATGCTCAGTCAAATACAACGTTTTGGCGGTGCCATGTTTACCCCGGTGTTGCTGTTTCCGTTTGCCGGGATCGTGGTGGGAATCGCCATCATGCTTCGCAACCCGCTGTTTGTCGGCGAAGCCTTAACCGCCCCCGATCATCTTTTCGCGCAGATCGTTCACATCATTGAAGAGGGCGGCTGGGCGGTGTTTCGCAATATGCCGCTGATTTTTGCCGTCGGCCTGCCGATTGGGCTGGCGAAGCAGGCCCAGGGCCGCGCCTGCCTGGCGGTGCTGATTAGCTTCCTGACCTGGAACTACTTCATTAACGCGATGGGGATGACCTGGGGCCACTTCTTTGGCGTCGACTTCTCCGCCGAACCAACGGCGGGAAGCGGGCTGGCGATGATTGCCGGGATCAAAACACTCGATACCAGCATCATCGGTGCCATCGTGATCTCAGGCATCGTCACCGCCATCCACAACCGCTATTTCGACAAGCCGCTGCCGGTCTTTCTGGGGATTTTCCAGGGCAGTTCGTTTGTCGTTATCCTCGCGTTCTTCGTGATGATCCCCTGTGCCTGGCTGACGCTGCTGGGCTGGCCGAAAGTGCAGATGGGCATCGAATCCCTGCAGGCGTTCCTGCGCTCTGCCGGTGCGCTGGGCGTGTGGGTGTATACCTTCCTGGAACGCATTCTGATCCCAACTGGCCTGCATCACTTCGTCTACGGTCCGTTCATCTTCGGCCCGGCGGCGGTGGAGGGCGGTATTCAGGTCTACTGGGCGCAGCATCTGCAGGAATTCAGCCAGAGCACCCTGCCGCTGAAGACCCTCTTCCCGGAAGGTGGCTTCGCGCTGCACGGCAACTCAAAAGTGTTTGGCTCGGTCGGGATTGCCTTCGCTATCTGGTACACCGCGTCGCCAGAAAATCGCGTCAAGGTGGCGGGCCTGCTGGTTCCGGCCACGCTCACCGCCGTGCTGGTGGGCATTACCGAACCGCTTGAGTTCACCTTCCTGTTTATCTCGCCGCTGCTGTTCGCCGTGCATGCGGTGCTGGCGGCGACCATGGCGACAGTGATGTACGCCTTCGGCGTCGTGGGGAATATGGGCGGCGGCCTGCTGGACCAGTTCCTGCCGCAAAACTGGATCCCGATGTTCCATAACCACGCCTCGACGGTGTTCACCCAGATCGGCATTGGCGTCTGCTTCACCGGCATCTACTTCGTGATCTTCAAAACGCTGATTGAGCGTCTGAACCTGAAAACGCCGGGCCGGGAAGAGAGCGAAATCAAACTCTACAGCAAGGCCGACTATAAGGCGGCGCGCGGGCAAACCACCGCCCCGGCGGCGGCCAGCCAGCAGGTTGGGCAAGCCGCCGGATTCCTGCAGGCGCTCGGCGGTGCGGCCAACATCGAAAGCATCAATAACTGCGCCACCCGCCTGCGTATCGCGCTGGTGGATATGGCGAAAACCCAAAGCGACGACGTCTTCAAAGCCCTGGGCGCACACGGCGTAGTGCGACGCGGCAACGGCATTCAGGTGATTGTCGGCCTGCACGTTCCTCAGGTGCGCGACCAGCTGGAATCGCTGATGAAAACTCCTTTAACAAATGAACAAACCACCCTGACAGAGGCTATATCATGAAAAAATTCTCAGTTGTCATTGCAGGCGGCGGCAGCACCTTTACGCCTGGTATCGTCCTGATGCTGTTAGCCAACCGTGACCGTTTTCCGCTGCGCGCCCTGAAGTTCTATGACAACGACGGCGCGCGTCAGGAGACCATCGCCGAAGCGTGCAGAATCATCCTTAAGGAGCAGGCCCCGGAGATTGAATTCAGCTACACCACCGATCCAAAAGCGGCGTTTACCGATGTCGATTTCGTGATGGCGCACATCCGCGTGGGCAAATACCCGATGCGCGAAAAAGATGAAAAAATCCCGCTGCGCCACGGCGTGCTGGGCCAGGAAACCTGCGGACCGGGCGGTATCTCTTACGGCATGCGCTCTATCGGCGGCGTGCTGGAGCTGGTGGATTATATGGAGCAGTACTCCCCGAACGCGTGGATGCTGAACTACTCCAACCCGGCGGCGATTGTCGCAGAAGCCACGCGCCGCCTGCGTCCGAACGCTAAAATCCTCAACATCTGCGATATGCCGATCGGCATTGAAGGGCGCATGGCGCAGATTGTCGGCCTGAAAGACCGCAAAGAGATGCGCGTGCGCTACTACGGCCTGAACCACTTCGGCTGGTGGACGTCGATTGAAGACCTGAACGGCAACGATCTGATGCCGAAGCTGCGCGAATACGTGGCGAAAAACGGCTATGTTCCGCCTTCGGAAGATGCACATACCGAAGCGAGCTGGAACGATACCTTTGCCAAAGCTAAAGACGTGCAGGCGCTGGATCCGGACACCATGCCGAACACCTACCTGAAGTATTACCTGTTCCCGGACTACGTGGTCGCGCATTCCAACCCGGAACGGACCCGCGCCAATGAAGTTATGGATCACCGTGAGAAGCATGTGTTCAGTTCCTGTCGGGCGATTATCGAAGCCGGCAACTCCGCCGCCGGTGAGCTGGAAATCGACGAACATGCGTCGTACATCGTCGATCTGGCGACTGCGATTGCCTTTAACACCCAGGAGCGGATGCTGCTGATAGTGCCAAACAACGGTGCCATCCATAACTTTGACGCCGACGCGATGGTGGAGATCCCGTGCCTGGTGGGCCATAACGGACCGGAGCCGCTTACGGTGGGCGATATTCCGCACTTCCAGAAAGGGCTGATGAGCCAGCAGGTGGCGGTGGAAAAACTGGTGGTGGATGCCTGGGAGCAGCGCTCGTACCAGAAGCTCTGGCAGGCCATTACCCTGTCGAAAACCGTGCCGAGCGCCTCCGTCGCGAAAGCGATTCTGGATGACCTGATCGAGGCCAACAAAGAGTACTGGCCAGAGCTGCATTAATCGTCCTGACCGGCATCGCCCGATGCCGGTCTCCTTGTCCTTGTCGATTTACGCTATGCTGAAGCCTGCCCGTAGCACGACAAGGAATCTCCATGAAAATTTCCCGCCTCGGCGAAGCGCCGGACTACCGCTTCTCTCTGGCTAATGAACGCACTTTTTTAGCGTGGATCCGCACCGCACTGGGCTTTCTGGCCGCAGGTGTCGGCCTTGACCAGCTCGCCCCCGATTTTGCCACGCCGCTGATTCGTGAAGTGCTGGCGCTGCTGCTGTGCCTGTTCGCGGGCGTGCTGGCGATTTACGGCTACCTGCGATGGCTGCGCAATGAGAAGGCGATGCGCCTGAAGCAGGATCTGCCCTATACGCGCGGGTTACTCATCATCAGCGTAATTCTGCTGGCGGTGGCGGGCGTGGTGATGGGGCTGGTGTTCTATGGCGGATAGTCGCAAAGCGCGACGCGAAGCGGACCCTGGCCTGCAGCCGGAGCGGACGTCGTTGGCCTGGCTGCGCACGCTGCTGGGGTATGGCGCGCTGATTGCCCTGGCGATTAAGCACAACTGGCACCGAACCGGGGTGCCATTCTGGATCTCTATTATTGTGCTGGCGCTGGTGGCCATTATTTTATGGCGCTATACCCGCAGCCGTAACCTGATGGACGTGGCGCAGAACGATTTTGTACAGCCGAAAGCGGTGCGGGATAAATTCCTGATTGCGCTGGCTGTTCTCTCGCTATCGCTGCTGTTTGCGGTGACCCATATTCAGCAAATTTTGAGCCTGTAAACCGAGTGGCGGCTTAATTACTTCCCTTTAGCCAGATACTTGGCCATCTCGTCTTCCGGCACCATGCCGCCGCCGGTTGCCCACACCAGGTGGGTAACGCTGGCGTCTGAAGGCACGCGCACCGGCCCGGCCATCCCCGCCAGCGCTGAAGGCTCAAGGCGGATCCCTTCCTCCTGCGCCAGCCAGCTGAGCATGTCGTACATGCTCCGATCGGAAAGCGTATAGAACCCGTCGAGCAGGCGCTCCATCGCGCGGCCCACAAAGCCGGACGCGCGCCCAACCGCCAGACCGTCCGCCGCCGTCACGTTATCAATGCCCAGATCCTGCACTGCAATCGCATCATGCAGGCCGGTGTAAACGCCCAGCAGCATGCACGGCGAGTGCGTTGGCTCCGCGAAGAAGCAGTGCACGTTATCACCAAAGGCCAGCTTCAGGCCAAACGCCACGCCGCCAGGCCCGCCGCCTACGCCGCACGGCAGATAGACGTACAGGGGATGATCCGCATCCACCACGCGGCCCTGAGCGGCAAACTGTGCCTTCAGGCGCTCGCCCGCCACCGCATATCCCAGGAACAGGGTGCGGGAATTCTCATCGTCAATGAAGAAGCAGTTCGGATCGCTTTCCGCCGCTTTGCGTCCCTGCTCCACCGCCACGCCGTAATCCTGCTCATATTCCACGACGATGACGCCGTGGCTGCGCAGTTTGGCTTTCTTCCACTCGCGGGCGTCGGCGGACATATGGACCGTCACCTTAAAGCCGATGCGGGCGCTCATTATGCCAATGGATAACCCCAGGTTGCCGGTGGAGCCCACGGCAATGCTGTACTGGCTGAAGAAGGCCTTAAAGCGCGGCTCCAGCAGAATGCTGTAGTCGTCTTCAACGCTCAGCAACCCGGCGTCCAGCGCCAGTTTTTCCGCGTGGGTCAGCACTTCATAGATGCCGCCGCGCGCTTTAATCGAGCCGGAAATCGGCAGGTGGCTGTCTTTTTTCAGCAGCAGCGTGCCGGGAATGGATTTGCCAGATTCTCTCTCCAGCCGCGCCTGCATTGCCGGAATGGCGACCAGTTCAGATTCAATAATCCCACCCGTTGCCGCCGTCTCCGGGAAGGCTTTCGCCAGATACGGCGCGAAGCGGTTGAGGCGCGCATGGGCATCGTCCACGTCGGCTTTGGTCAGCCCGACATAGGGCAGCCCTTCTTCAAGCGTGGTGGTGTTCGGGTTAAGCCAGGTGGTTTCTTTCAGGGCAATCAGATCCTCAACCAGAGGAAACTGTGCGGTTAAAGTGGTGATAGTTGCGTTTTCCATAATATGTCTCTTCGCGCTCAGATAATGAAAGAAAGCAGGAATGTGCCGCCAAGTGCAAGCACCGAGGCGATAAACGTCGCCGTCGTATAGTATTTGAAGGTCTCATTCAGGGTCGCGCCGCAGTATTGCTTCACCAGCCAGAAGAGAGAATCGGTCACGATCGTGCAGCCAATGGCGCCGGAACCGATGGCAATGGTGATGATCTCCGGGCTGACGTTCGGGTAGAGCGGCAGCATCGGCGCGACGATGGCCGTGGCGCCCATCATCGCGACCGTGGCGGAGCCTACGGCGGCATGCAGCACCAGCGCCACCAGCCAGGCGAGCAGGATAGGGTGCATGTGCAGGTTCGAGAGAATTTGCGCCAGCGAGTCCGCCAGTCCGCTGGTTTTCAGGATGGCGTTGAACGCGCCGCCCGCGCCGATAATCAGCAAAATGTTGGCGATAGAGCCAAAGCCGTGCTCGGTGTGCGTCAGCATCGCGCCCATGCCCATGTGCTGGCGGATGCCCAGCAGGTAGTAGGCGACAAACACGGCGATAAACATGGCGGTGATCGGGTTGCCGATAAACTCCAGCAGCGTATACAGCGTGCCGTCTTTTGCCATATTCAGTTCAGCGATGGTCTTCACCAGCATCAGGGCAATCGGCAGCAGCACCGTAAACAGCGTGGCGCCCAGCGACGGCAGGGTATGCTCCTCCCGCACCTTCAGGTCTGAAAATTCCGCCGGAACCGGTTTAAACGGCAGACGATTGCCGAGCAGCTTCAGGAACAGCGGGCCGCCGACCAGAGAGGCCATCAGGCCGACCATCAAACCGTAGACAATGACCGTTCCAACGTCCGCCCCTAATTTATTGGTCACAAACAGCGCGGCCGGATGCGGCGGCACCACGCAGTGCACCGCTATCAGCGCGGTACAGAGCGGAATGGCCAGCTTGAGCAGCGACGTGTGGGTCTTTTTGGCGATGGAAAACGCCAGCGGTATCAGCAGGACCACGCCCACTTCCACGAACAGCGTAATGCCGCAGATCAGGCCCACCAGCACCATAATCACGTCTGCTGACAGCCAGCGGCAGCGCTGCAACGTAATCCCGATGCGCTCTGCCGCGCCGGAAATCTCCATCATCTTGCCGAGAATGGTCCCAAGACCAATCACGGCCGCCAGGAAGCCCAGCGTGCCGCCAATCCCACTCTCAATGGCGTTTACCATATCCAGCGGGCTCATTCCCATCATTGCGCCGACGAAAAAGCTCGCCAGCAGCAGCGCGAGGAACGGGTGAAACTTTAGCTTAACGATGGTTAAAACAATCAACACAATGCTGACCAGCAGCGTTGCCACAACCCAGACCTGAGATCCCATATCTCACCTCACCCTTATGTCATCTGGGGGTATTGGACGAAAAAGCGGCGTGGGCTGACAAACGATATAAATTGGCGTTCAGGTGAGCCAGATTGAATCAACTGAGTGACTGCGCTCTAAAAAACGCACTTAAACCGCATTAGGTTCACATATATTCACCCTTAAACAGTATGCTGAGCGCAGAAACCACGCGTGAGAATTGTGATGACCGATGCAAATGAAGCCAGAAACCGGCTGCTCAACGGCTGGCAGCTGTCGAAAATGTACACCTTTGAAGTGGCGGCTCGACATGAATCCTTCGCGCTGGCGGCGGAGGAGCTGTCGCTCAGCCCCAGCGCGGTGAGCCACCGCATCAACCTGCTCGAAGAAGAGCTCGGTATTCAGCTGTTTGTCCGTTCGCACCGTAAAGTCGAGCTGACGCAGGAGGGAAAGCGCGTTTACTGGACGCTAAAATCGTCCCTCGACACCCTGAATCAGGAGATCCTGGACATCAAAAACCAGGCGCTGTCCGGCACGCTGACGGTCTACTCCCGGCCGTCGATCGCTCAGTGCTGGCTGGTACCCATGCTGGGCGACTTTACCCGCCGCTATCCGTCGATTTCGCTCACCGTCCTGACCGGCAATGATTACATCAATATGCAGCGAACGGGGGTCGATCTGGCGCTCTATTTCGACGATACGCCGCCAAACCATCTGTCTCATCACTTCCTGATGGACGAAGAGATTTTGCCCGTCTGCTCGCCGCAGTATGCCCGCGAGCATGAGCTGTTGAAAAACCCCGATAACCTTAGCCACTGCACGCTGCTGCACGACCGTCAGGCCTGGAGCAATGATTCCGGTACGGATGAGTGGCTGAGCTGGGCGCAGCACTTTGCGGTGAATATGCCGCCATCGTCGGGTATTGGTTTCGATCGTTCCGACTTAGCGATTATTGCGGCCATCAACCACGTCGGCGTCGCGATGGGGAGAAAGCGGCTGGTGCAAAAACGGCTTGAACGGGGCGAACTGATCGCCCCGTTTGGTGACAAGACCCTGAAATGCCATCAGCACTACTATGTTTCGACGCTTTCGGGCCGACAGTGGCCGAAAATAGACGCCTTTATCGGCTGGCTGAGAGAACTGGCAGGTTGAAGAATTATTACGCTTTCGCGCTACACCAAATGTGAAAAAGCATGCTAAATACAGGTAATGCTTTCGATTTATCCAGGGTAAACCGTGTTAAAGCCTCTTATAGCGACCGCGTTACTGATCTCTTCCGGCTGGGTCATTGCCGCTGAGCCGCCGCTGACGGCTGCCCGTTATGCGCAGCAGCTTGGCGTCGGGATGGATGTGGACTGGGCGCGCACCGAGCGCGGCATACGCGAATTCGACCCGCTGGTGGTCCGCGATTTTCGGGCTAAAGGCATTACTCACGTGCGCATCCGCGTGGCCGACGAGCCGACGGAAGCGCGGCTGATCCACCTGCGCAAGCTGGTGGAAGCCTGCGAGCAGTATGGCGTGATCCCGATTATCGCGTATCAGGCGGATGAATATAAAAACGACCCGAAAGCCGACAACGAGAAAGAGACGGTCAACTGGTGGATTGCCGTGGCGCACTATTTCGGCCAGAGCTATCCGCTGCTGGGTTTTGATCTCATTTATGAGCCAGCCGACAAGCTTAACCACAACCTCGCGTCGTTAAACCGCGTGTATGAAAAAACCATTAAAGCGATCCACGACATCGACCCGCAGCGCATGATCTTCATTGCGCCACGCCTGCGTGCCGCGCCGGAGGAGTTATCCAGCCTGAAGCTGCCCGCGCACAGCCAAACCTATCTGCTGGCGGAGTGGCATATTTTCCCGTGGGGGCCGCTGAAGAATGGTGGCAAATACCCGTGGACGTCCGGCACGGCGGCGGAGAAGGCGGCTATCCGTAACCGCATCAGCACCGCGCTGCGCTGGCAGCAAAAAACCGGGCACGTCAGCTGGGTTGGGGGCTGGGGCGTGGGGGAGTCAAACCACCTCACGCCAACCGCCTCGCAAATGGCCTTTGCCACCTATATGGCCTGCGAGCTGCAAAAGGCGAAAATTCCGTATGCGCTTAACGCGGACTTCCAGTTTTACGACGGGGAAGAGGGGGCCTGGCGGCCAGCGCCAGAGCCGTTACTGCAGGCGATGATTGCGCCCGTCTGTGAAAAGCCCGGCGAGAAGCCGGGCCATCATGCGGTTAAACCGGCTGCTCGTGATGCGGAACGCGCGACGCCAGCGGCAGCCAGCACAGTAAAATCAGCAGCCCCATCAGCGTCATCAGCAGGCCCAGACTAGCCTGCCCGGTCTGCGGCATCATCGCTGAAAGCCAGGCCAGCGCGCCGGAACCGATGTTCTGCAAACCGCCCACCAGCGCGCCCGCCGTACCTGCAAGGAACGGGAACGGCTCCATCGCGCCGCTGGTGGCGAGCGGGAACAGCATTCCCGCGCCGAAGAAGAACAGCGCCGCCGGAATCAGCAGCGTCCAGACGGTCATCACGCCAAACAGCCCCGGGATCCACATCATCAGACCCGCCAGCAGGCAGCTGATCACGGCCTGCCACATCAGGGTTGAAAAGCGCTTGTTCTGACGCCCGGCAAACCAGGCGCCAAAGAACGCCGCCGGGATCGGCAGAATAAACAGAATGCTCACCACCATGCTGCTCAGGCCAAGGCCCGCGCCCAGCAGCACGCCGGAGCAGGCTTCGAACACTGCAATACCCGCCAGGCCGCCGATCAGCATCAGCAGGTAGCAGGTAAACGCGCCGTTGCCGAACAGCGTCTTATAGCTTGTGAGAAGCTTCGTGCGCGGCGCGTCTTTTGGGCGGGTTTCCGGCATCCAGCGCGCCATGCTGAAGGTGACAATGATGCAGAGCACCAGCAGGAAGGCGTAGCAGGCGCGCCAGGACCACATTGTGTCCAGCAGGCCGCCAATCAGCGGAGCGAGAAGCGGGCTGACCAGAATGCCCATATTTAACAGGCTGTTGGCGTGGCGGAGCTGGGTGCCCTGATACATATCGCGCGGTAAAGTTCGCGCCATCACCCCGCCGACACCCGTCCCAACGCCCTGCAGGGCGCTGGCGGCAATCAGTACGGTTAGGCTGTGGGTGGTAATGGCAATCACCGTCGCTACCATGAAAATGCTCATGCCCACCAGGATCACCGGGCGACGCCCGACGCGGTCGGAGAGCGGGCCGTAGAAGAGCTGTGAAACGCCATAGGTCAGCAGGTAGGCTGCCATCACGCTCTGCACCGCGCCTTCGCGGACGTTCAGTTCCTTTGCCATGTCGGCAATCGCCGGAATGTAGATGGTTTGCGCCATCTGACCGACGGCCACCAGTAACACCAGCATCAACAATAAGTTAACGTTCCTTTGCTTTTTCATGTCGCTGAATACTTTTGCCAAAAGAGAGAAATGAAGAATAAGTGACTACGCATTCCCATAAATGCGCGAGGAATCTACCACAGACAGATGACAATTTAAGCATTGTTGCGGTGAATGAAAAAACCGGGAAAGGCAGGATTTGTAAACAAGAACGGCAACTAATGTTGCCAGCGATTTACGCCAGACGCAGCAGAATAGCGCCGACAGCAATACCCAGCGCTGCCGCGATGCGCAGGCCCGCAACCTTCTCTTTTAAAAGGACAAAGGCGATCAGCGCCCCGAAAAGAATCGAGGTTTCACGCAGCGCGGCGACCACCGCCAGCGGCGCCTGCGTCATCGCCCAGAGGGCCAGACCGTAAGAGCCCATGGTTCCCACGCCGCCGAGCAGCCCTTTTTTCCAGTGCAGGCGCAGGTAGCTGGACGCCTCGCGCCGACGCGCCACCATCGCCCAGCCCAGCAGGCAGAAGCCGTTCATAAAGAAGGTCCAGAGCGTGTAGCCCAGCGCGGTGTCCGACAGCCGCACGCCGGTGCCGTCCACCAGCGTATACCCGGCGATAAAACAGGCATTCAGCAGCGCCAGCCAGATCCCCCTGCGTGACTGCATGCGGCCATTCATCGCCATCGCCAGAATCGACAGGCAAATGACTCCGATACCGGACCAGGCGAGCCAGGAGAGATGGTCGCCGAGCGCCAGCACGCTGATCAGCGCCACCAGCAGCGGGGCGGTGCCGCGCATCAGCGGATAGGTCTGGCTCATGTCCGAGACCTGATAGGTTTTCGCCACCAGCACGGTGTAGACCACCTGTAAGGCGCAGGAGACGATCAAAAACGGCCAGCTTGCCGCAGAAGGCTGTGGTGAGAAGGGCAGTAAAATCAGGGCAATAATCGCGGCTGAGCCGCTAACGCCGATCGCAGAGTAGAGTTTATCCGTTCCGGCTTTAACGATAGCGTTCCAGCTGGCATGCAGCAGTGCGGCGAAAAGCAAAATGCAGAAAACGGTGATGGTCATGGCGTATTGGGTGATGAATTGTCACTCAACTGTAACATTCACATCCTGTTGCCGCCAGCCGGTTACACCGCACAAAAAAGGCGGTGCGTCACCCGCGGTTCGTCTGAGACCAGCGTAAAACCGGCTCGATTGTAAAATCCGTACGCGCTGTCTGGCGCGTGAGTATTCAGAAAATCAAACCAGATGCTGGCATCCGCCATCACTACGGTTAAAAGCTGTTTTCCAATGCCCAGCCCGCGGCACTTCTCGCTGACGTAGAGATGGCGAATGCGTCCGGCACGCGGCTGCTGGCTGAACGGATCGCGGTTGAGGCCACACACGCCCACCAGCTTGCCGTTAAGAAACGCACCCAGCAGCTTTTCACCCGGCGCGTTAAAGCGGTTCTCACCCCGCAGCCAGTTCTCTTCCAGCCTGTGCAGCATGTTGAAATTCAGCGCGATACTTTCCGCCTTCAGGGCGATATACCCCGGCTCATCCGGTGTGACAGGCTCAATTAACAGACGCGACATAGCATTCCCTCGTTATTAAAGAGGGGCGGTTGCCCGCCCCTCTCAGGTGCGACTTGAACCTGAATTACCGAACGAATTTCAGGACAGCATCAAGCAGTTGCAGTACTGCAACAATGAGTTTGAGGATAAGTATCACCATATCCACTACGCTCATACGCGTCTCCTTTTGGTTAAAAGGAGCACGATGCTGGCGTACCTTTCCGCCGCCTGTTGCCAGCACCTGGATTGACGTAACACAGTGTGCTCACTTCAGGGGTTAAGGCACTGACGGCACCACCCGTTTCAGCCAGGACTTCGTTGCGCCGGTAGAACTGCGGCCCCCTCGCTCACTGCGAACACCCTCAGTATAGATAAATACTGTATGCATGAACAGTATTTTTTGGACAAAATTTGGATGGTGATCCATACTCAAAAACGTCAAAGTCCGTGCCGGAATTGCGCGTTCGAGTTCGATCGCGTATACTTTTTCCGTTGACGTAACACAGTGTGTTCTGCGGCGACCAACCGCAAAACCCTGATAAAAACCTCGCTCCGGCGGGGTTTTTTGTTTTCTGGTCTGCCCACAAAAAAATACCGGGATAAGCGGTGGCCCGGTCAGGCTTCTTATGAAATCAATTTTATGCAGGGGAACCAGGATAGTTTTACGAGATGCAGCACCAAATAAGTCATTTATTATAAAAAAACAGACTCTCCAGGATATTAAAACCGCATCGTATATAGCCGTAAAAAATAATAGTTAATCAAATTATTTTTCTCGTGAATGTATTTTTGAGGCAATTTCACCGGTTTGAAATACACTGCTTTTCAATGTATATTCTTATAACCATAGGCATGATATGGATATGTTATGCAAGCATCGGATTATTTGAAGATGAAGTTCCAGAGCGACAGGCAGTTGGCTATTTATGGACAGCAAGGCGTTGCCGGGACATGGAAAGCATTAAAGGGAATCGGCTCTGATATCTATTCAGGAATGGAGCGTGTAAGCTGGTACTCATCATGCTTAATCCCCAGCTATCACGATGTATGTGATGAGCTTCTCTCAGAAGAAAAGAGAATGTACCTCTCCGTTGTGTCTCTTTACCGTTATCGCGATGTAATAGCACAGATGCTCTATCTTTATTTTAAAAGTGTTCTAAATGACTCTGAAAATGGAAATGAACAAAATCGCGCCCGCAAGATGGGTTCACAAATAACCGGATTTGTTAAAAATATCCCGACAAGCAAAGCAGCGCGTTTAGCAATAGCATGGGGGTTGGCAATATATCTTTCCAAATCTGGCCTGCTCTCAGAAATCGTCGTCGAACGGCTTGCACGTCGCGTACCAAACGTTGTTATGGCATTTCAATTGATTGGCACGGACCAGAAGTGCGCGCTTGCTGCTCGTCGCCTGAAAACGTTGGACCCAAAGTATTACGCCACCCTCTATGCCGCACAACTGGAGATGCTCTATTACTTTATTGAACCATTCCTGTCTGAATTGATTAAGAAGGTTCAAATGGGATTCTACAGGGATTTTGAAGCGATTTATGACGACTTAAGGGACAAGTAGCGTGTTTAAGAGTCTGTTATCAATTCTCTTTACGGATATTTTATTTCCCGTTTATGTTTTTGTATGCGCCTCTTTTTTTCTATGGTTGGTACCTGACCACTGGGTATTACTCACATTTATTGCTATCGGTGTATTTATCCTTGTTCATCCAATAATTTTTGGTCGTTTTGATAAGTACAATTGATTTTTTAAAAAAAAGTATTCTTTATGTCAAATCCGGCTTATTTATTTCTTTCAGATGAAAATGGTTCCCCCATGGTTGGCCCCTGCCTTGTGACAGGGCGTGAAGGTGCAATTGAACTCAAATCATTCACTCATAATGTCAACATTCCAGTCGACGGGAATACCGGGAAATTGACGGGCACGCGCATACACATGCCCATCATGTTCCAGAAAGAATTTGATCGTGTAACCCCGCTTCTCTTTCGCGCGCTGAGTACGGGAAGAACACTTCAGTCAGCCACCATTAAGATGTATCAGATTAATGAGGCGGGTTTAGAACAGGAATATTTTAATATCCTCCTGGAGAATGTGAAAATAACCTCAATCACACCTGACCTGTATCCCGGCGCAAACACGGGAACACACCTTGAAACGGTTCTCATACGCTATGAGAAAATCACCTGGAAGCATTGCGACGGCAATGTCATCTTTAGTGACTCCTGGAATGAGCGAGCAACGTACTGAAACGTGATCCCTGACGCATTTTTGCGCAGATGAAAATATTTCCATTGTCACGCCCGAAAACCTGTGTTTGTATAAATTCAATCAATGATTCCAAACACAGGTCCCCAATGACTTCATCCATCTTCACTTCGACCCTACTAAAAACTGCGCAACCAGCCGCAGTGGTCGTCGTGCGTGTGGTGGTGGTCGTCGGCAATGCGCCGTAGGGACTGGATCAACACACGAATCCAAAACCCCGCCGGCGCAAACCGGGCGGGGTTTTTCGTTTAGGACCCTCCCCGGAAAGTCGGCCCAGAAGAAAAGGACTGGAGCATGGCAAGTTCGGGCACAACATCCACAAAGACGCGTTTTACAGGCGCGCAGCTGATTGTTCATTTACTGGAACGACAGGGCATCACCACGGTTGCGGGTATCCCGGGTGGAACCGTGCTGCCGCTGTACGATGCGTTGAGCCAAAGCACGCAGATCCGCCACGTGCTGGCGCGTCACGAGCAGGGGGCAGGCTTTATCGCTCAGGGCATGGCGCGTACGCAGGGCAAACCGGCGGTCTGTATGGCCTGCAGCGGCCCCGGCGCAACCAACCTGGTGACCGCCATCGCCGACGCGCGCCTCGACTCCATTCCGCTGATCTGCATTACCGGCCAGGTGCCGTCCTCGATGATCGGCACCGACGCGTTCCAGGAAGTGGACACCTACGGCATCTCTATCCCCATCACCAAACATAACTATTTAGTTCGCGATATCAGCGAGCTGCCTCAGGTTATCAGCGATGCGTTCCGCATTGCGCAGTCTGGCCGCCCGGGCCCGGTGTGGATAGACATTCCTAAGGATGTCCAGACCGCAGAGATCGAGATCGACGTGTTGCCGGAGCCGGGCGAGCGCGCCCCCGCGCCGGAATTCAGCGCTGAAAGCGTGCGCGACGCCGCCGCCATGATTAACGCCGCCAAACGCCCGGTGCTCTATCTGGGCGGCGGGGCGATTAACGCTGCGGATGAAATCCGCCAGTTTGCTGAAATGGCCAACCTGCCGACCACCATGACCCTGATGGCGCTGGGTATGCTGCCTAAAGCGCATCCGTTGTCATTAGGTATGCTGGGCATGCACGGTGCGCGCAGCACCAACTACATCCTGCAAGAGGCGGATTTGCTGATTGTTATGGGGGCGCGTTTTGATGACCGGGCGATTGGCAAAACCGAGGAGTTCTGCCCGAACGCCAAAATCATTCATGTGGATATCGACCGCGCCGAGCTGGGTAAAATCAAACAGCCGCACGTGGCGATTCAGGGCGACGTGGCCGAAGTGCTGGCGCAGCTGATCCCGCAGACAGACGCAACTGACCGGGCCGACTGGCGTCAGCTGGTGGCGGATCTGCAACGCGAGTTCCCGGGCGCCATTCCAGCTGAGGGCGACCCGCTGAGCCACTACGGGCTGATCAACGCCGTGGCCGCCTGCGTGGACGACAGCGCGATTATTACCACCGACGTGGGCCAGCACCAGATGTGGACCGCGCAGGCGTATCCGCTGAACCGTCCGCGCCAGTGGCTGACCTCCGGCGGTCTCGGCACCATGGGCTTTGGCCTGCCCGCAGCTGTGGGCGCGGCGCTGGCGAATCCGGACCGCAAGGTCATCTGCTTCTCCGGCGACGGCAGCCTGATGATGAACATTCAGGAGATGGCCACCGCAGCCGAAAACCAGTTAGACGTGAAAATCATCCTGATGAACAATGAGGCGCTGGGCCTGGTACACCAGCAGCAGAGCCTGTTCTACAAGCAGGGCGTGTTTGCGGCGACCTATCCGGGGATGATTAACTTTATGCAGATTGCCGCCGGCTTTGGCCTGCACACCTGCGATCTGAACGCGGAAGAAGACGCCCACGCGGCGCTGCAGGCGGCGATCTCGCGTCCTGGCCCGGCGCTGATCCACGTGCGTATCGACCCTGAACAAAAAGTGTATCCGATGGTGCCGCCGGGTGCGGCAAATACTGAGATGGTGGGGGAATAAACCATGCAGAAACAACATGATAACGTCATTCTGGAACTCACCGTCCGCAACCACCCTGGCGTTATGACCCACGTCTGCGGGCTGTTTGCCCGCCGGGCGTTTAACGTGGAAGGCATTCTCTGCCTGCCGATTCAGGGCAGCGAGCACAGCCGCATCTGGCTACTGGTCAACGACGATCAGCGTCTGGAGCAGATGATGGCGCAGATCGACAAGCTGGAAGACGTCACCAAAGTGGCGCGCAACCAGTCCGATCCCACCATGTTTAACAAAATTGCGGTGTTTTTCGAGTAAATCGCTTAAGGTAAGCGTCTTTCGCTCTTGTAGGCCGGATAAGCGCAGCGTCATCCGGCTTTTTCAGATCGCAGGAACACACATGACCACCATCGCTCTCATCGACGACCACCTTATCGTCCGCTCCGGCTTTGCCCAGCTTCTTAACCTCGAACCGGATTTCCAGGTCGTGGCCGAGTTTGGCTCCGGTCGCGAGGCGCTGGCGGGCCTTCCGGGGCGCGGGGTGCAGGTCTGCATCTGCGACATCTCGATGCCGGATCTCTCCGGGCTGGAGCTGTTGAGCCAGCTGCCGAAAGGGATGGCGACGATCATGCTCTCGGTTCACGACAGCCCGGCGCTGGTCGAGCAGGCGCTCAACGCGGGCGCACGCGGCTTCCTCTCCAAACGCTGTAGCCCGGACGAGCTGATCGCCGCGGTGCGCACCGTCTCCACCGGCGGCTGCTACCTGACGCCGGATATCGCCATCAAGCTGGCGGCCGGACGTCAGGATCCGCTCACCAGACGCGAGCGCCAGGTGGCGGAGAAGCTTGCCCAAGGCATGTCGGTGAAAGAGATTGCCGCCGAGCTGGATCTGTCGCCGAAAACCGTGCATGTCCACCGCGCCAACCTGATGGAAAAACTCAACGTCAGTAACGACGTTGAGCTGGCGCGTCGCATGTTCGACAGCTGGCAATGAGTTCCGCTTTTTCACGGCTGATCGCCGTCGTCGCCAGTTTTTTTATCTTCTCCGCCGCGTGGTTTTGCCTGTGGAGCATCAGCCTGCACCTGGTGGAGCGCCCGGAGCTGGCCGTGCTGCTGTTTCCCTTCGGCCTGCGTCTGGGGCTAATGCTCCAGTGCCCGCGCGGCTACTGGCCCGTTTTGCTCGGCGCGGAGTGGCTGATGCTGGTCTGGCTGGCGCAGGAGGTGGCCCTCGCGCATCTTCCCTTATTGATGACCGGAAGCCTGCTTACGCTTCTCCCCGTTGCCCTGATTTCCCGCTACCGCTACCAGCGCGACTGGCGCACGCTGCTGCGTCAGGGGGCGGCGCTGATTGCCGCCGCGCTGTTACAATCCCTGCCGTGGATCGGCGAGAAGGAGATGCTTAACGCCCTGCTTCTGACCCTGACCGGTGGTCTGACCCTCGCGCCGACCTGTCTGGTTTTCTGGCACTACCTCACAAGCACCGTCTGGCAGCCGCTCGGCCCCGCGCTGGTCTCCCAACCGGTGAACTGGCGCGCCCGACACCTCATCTGGTATTTGCTGCTGTTTATGGTGAGCCTGTGGCTGCAGCTTGGTCTGCCCGCCGAGCTTTCGCGCTTCACGCCGTTTTGCCTGGCGCTGCCGATCATCGCTCTGGCCTGGCACTACGGCTGGCAGGGGGCGCTGATCGCCACGCTGATGAACGCCATCGCGCTGATCGCCAGCCAGACCTGGCACGATCATCCGGTGGATCTGCTGCTCTCGCTGCTGGCCCAGAGCCTGACCGGGCTGCTGCTCGGGGCGGGCATTCAGCGTCTGCGCGAGCTGAACCAGTCCCTGCAAGCCGAGCTGGCGCGCAACCGTCGTCTGGCGGAGCGTCTGCTGGAGACCGAGGAGAGCGTGCGGCAGGAGGTGGCCCGCGAACTGCACGATGATATCGGCCAGACCATAACCGCCATCCGCACGCAGGCGGGCATCGTCCAGCGTCTGGCGGCGGATAACGCGGGCGTGAAGCAGGGCGGGGCGCATATCGAACAGCTTTCGCTGGGTGTCTATGACGCCGTTCGCCGCTTGCTGGGACGGCTGCGTCCGCGCCAGCTTGATGATCTGTCGCTGGAGCAGGCGATACGCTCCCTGATGCGCGAGATGGAGCTGGAAAGCCGCGGCATTGTCAGCCATCTCGACTGGCGCATTGATGAATCATTGCTCAGCGAAGGCCAGCGCGTGACGCTGTTCCGCGTCTGTCAGGAGGGGCTGAACAATATCGTTAAACATGCCAATGCAAGCGCGGTGACGATCCAGGGCTGGCAGCAGGACGAGCGCCTGATGCTGGTGATTGAAGACGACGGCTGCGGCCTGCCGCCGGGCTCCGGCCAGCAGGGCTTTGGCCTGGCGGGCATGCGCGAGCGCGTCAAGGCGCTGGGCGGCACGCTGACCCTCTCCTGCACCCACGGGACGCGCGTCAGCGTCAGTTTGCCGTTAAGGACGTACCATGTTTAAAACCCCAACCAGCGCGGCTCCGTTGCGCGACAAGGCGGAAATCGACGCCCGCTACCGCTACTGGCGTCGCCATATCCTGATCACCATCTGGCTCGGCTACGCGCTGTTCTACTTCACCCGTAAAAGCTTCAACGCCGCCGCGCCGGAAATCCTCGCCAGCGGCGTGATGACGCGCACCGATATCGGCCTGCTGGCGACGCTGTTTTACATCACCTACGGGCTGTCGAAGTTCTTCTCCGGCATCGTCAGCGACCGCTCCAACGCCCGCTATTTCATGGGCGTTGGGCTGATCGCCACCGGCGTGGTGAACATCCTGTTTGGCTTTTCCACTTCGCTGTGGGCCTTCGCCCTGCTGTGGGCGCTGAACGCCTTTTTCCAGGGCTGGGGCGCGCCGGTCTGCGCCCGCCTGCTCACCGCCTGGTACTCGCGCAACGAGCGCGGCGGCTGGTGGGCAATCTGGAACACCGCGCATAACGTTGGCGGGGCGCTGATCCCGATGGTCGTGGGGGCTGCCGCGCTGCACTACGGCTGGCGCACGGGGATGATGATTGCCGGTGCCCTCGCGATTGTCGCCGGGCTGTTCCTCTGCTGGCGCCTGCGGGACAGGCCGCAAACCGTCGGCCTGCCTGCGGTGGGCGACTGGCGGCACGACGAGATGGAGATCGCTCAGCAGCAGGAGGGCGCCGGGCTGTCCCGCCAGGAAATCCTCACCAAGTACGTGCTGAAAAATCCGTACATCTGGCTGCTGTCCCTCTGCTACGTGCTGGTCTATGTGGTGCGCGCGGCGATCAACGACTGGGGCAACCTGTACATGTCCGAGACGCTCGGCGTGGACCTGGTGACCGCCAACTCTGCGGTGACGATGTTCGAGCTGGGCGGGTTTATCGGCGCGCTGGTGGCGGGCTGGGGCTCGGACAAGCTGTTCAACGGCAACCGCGGCCCGATGAACCTGATTTTTGCCGCCGGGATTTTACTCTCCGTCGGCTCGCTGTGGCTGATGCCGTTCGCCAGCTACGTGATGCAGGCGGCGTGCTTCTTCACCATCGGCTTTTTCGTGTTTGGTCCGCAGATGCTGATCGGCATGGCGGCGGCGGAGTGCTCGCACAAGGAGGCGGCAGGCGCGGCAACGGGCTTTGTCGGGCTGTTTGCCTACCTCGGCGCATCGCTCTCCGGCTGGCCGCTGGCACGGGTCATCGACGTCTGGCACTGGAGCGGGTTCTTCGCGGCGATCGCCATCGCGGCGGGCATTTCCGCCCTGCTGCTGCTGCCGTTTTTGCACGCCCAGGCGCCGCGCGAAGCGTGACGTGCCTCACCTTTTGTTGCCGAGTGCCGCAAAACTAGGAAATTTTCCCGGTTTCACCTGGACGCTGTCTCAGGCATCTCTCCCGGCTGATTTTTACAATGCTGCAAAAATCAGCTCAGGAGTAAACCAACCATGCTGGCCTTCTTAAACCAGGTGCGCAAGCCGACCCTGGATCTGCCGCTCGACGTGCGGCGCAAGATGTGGTTCAAACCGTTCATGCAGTCTTATCTGGTGGTCTTCATCGGCTACCTGACCATGTACCTGATCCGCAAAAACTTTAACATCGCGCAGAACGACATGATCTCCACCTACGGGCTGAGCATGACGCAGCTGGGGATGATTGGCCTGGGCTTCTCCATCACCTACGGGGTGGGGAAAACGGTTGTGTCCTACTACGCGGACGGCAAAAACACCAAGCAGTTCCTGCCGTTTATGCTGATCCTCTCCGCCATCTGTATGCTCGGCTTCAGCGCCAGCATGGGCGCGGGCTCCGTCAGCCTGTTCCTGATGATTGCCTTCTACGCCCTGAGCGGTTTCTTCCAGAGCACCGGCGGGTCGTGCAGCTACTCCACCATTACCAAATGGACGCCGCGCCGCAAGCGGGGTTCGTACCTCGGCATGTGGAACATCTCCCACAACCTCGGCGGGGCGGGTGCGGCAGGCGTGGCGCTGTTTGGCGCGAACTATCTGTTCGACGGCCACGTGATCGGCATGTTTATCTTCCCGTCGATTATCGCCCTGATCGTCGGCTTTATCGGCCTGCGCTTCGGCAGCGACTCCCCGGAATCCTACGGCCTCGGCAAAGCGGAAGAGCTGTTCGGGGAGGAGATCAGCGAAGAGGACAAAGAGACCGAAGAGAACGAGATGTCCAAATGGCAGATCTTTGTTGAGTACGTGCTGAAAAACAAAGTGATCTGGCTGCTGTGCTTCTCAAACATTTTCCTGTACGTGGTGCGCATCGGCATCGACCAGTGGTCAACGGTGTACGCCTTCCAGGAGTTGAAGCTCTCGAAAGAGGTGGCGATTCAGGGCTTCACCCTGTTCGAAGTGGGCGCGCTGGTCGGCACGCTGCTGTGGGGCTGGCTCTCCGACCTCGCCAACGGCCGTCGTGCGCTGGTGGCCTGCGTCGCGCTGGCGCTGATTATCGCCACGCTCGGCATCTACCAGCACGCCAGTAACCAGTACGTTTACCTGGCGTCCCTGTTCGCGCTCGGCTTCCTGGTGTTTGGCCCGCAGCTGCTGATTGGCGTGGCGGCCGTAGGGTTCGTGCCGAAAAAAGCGATCGGCGCCGCCGATGGTATTAAAGGCACCTTCGCCTACCTGATCGGCGACAGCTTCGCCAAGCTTGGCCTGGGGATGATCGCCGACGGCACGCCGATTTTCGGCCTTACCGGCTGGGCGGGCACCTTCGCGGCGCTGGATGCGGCAGCGATTGGCTGTATCGTCCTGATGGCGATGGTCGCGGTGCTGGAAGAACGTAAAATTCGCCGCGAGAACCGCGCGCAGAAATTAAAAGCGGCCTGAGTGTGCAGGTAACTTCTTTGCCCGGCTGACCGCCGGGCTTTTTTATTTGCTCGTCCTACCTTTACCCCGCTTTACACACCCACTCCTCTCCATGCTCTACAGTGTTTTTTGCTGCCGCCTTTCGTGCAGCCTTAGCCCCTTTTGCTAACGGAGAGCTTGCATGTTAACCCGACAATTTTCCTGCCTGGCGCTGCTGATGGCGCTGGCGTCCCCCGCAATGGCCGCGAATGCCCCCACCTACGGCGAGAAGCTGGAAGGTTTCGACTACGGCTGGCCGGTAAAACACTTTACCTTTACCTCGCAAAACCAGTCTCTGGATATGGCTTACCTTGACGTGAAGCCGGAAAAACCCAACGGACGTACCGTAGTGCTGATGCACGGCAAAAACTTTTGCGCCGGCACCTGGTACGGCACGATCCGTGCGCTGTCGGCCAGCGGGTATCGCGTGATCGCACCTGACCAGATTGGTTTCTGTAAATCCACCAAGCCGGCGCATTATCAGTACACCTTCCAGCAGCTGGCGGACAATACCCACGCGCTGCTCACATCGCTTGGCGTCGATCGCGCGACGGTTATCGGCCACTCGACCGGCGGCATGCTGGCGACCCGCTACGCGCTAATGTGGCCGCAGCAGGTAGAGCAGCTGGTGATGGTCAACCCGATAGGGCTTGAAGACTGGAAAGCGCGCGGCGTGCCGCATATCACGGTTGACCAGTGGTACCAGCGCGAGCTGAAGGTCAGCGCCGACGGCATTCGCCAGTACGAGAAAAACACCTACTACGCCGGGGAGTGGAAGCCGGAATACGAACGCTGGGTTACGATGCTTGCCGGGCTGAACAACGGGCCGGGCAAAGCGCGCGTGGCGTGGAACTCGGCGCTGCTCTACGACATGATCTACACCCAGCCGGTTATCTATGAGTTTAGCGACCTGAAGATGCCGGTATTATTGATGATCGGCACAAAGGACAACACCGCCATCGGGAAAGATCTCGCCCCGCCGGAGATCCGCAAGACGCTCGGCAATTATGCGGTGCTGGGCAAAGAGACGGCGAAGCGCATCCCGCACGCGACGCTGGTGGAGTTTAACGACATGGGCCACGCGCCGCAGATGCAGGATCCCGCACGCTTTCACGAGGCGCTGTTGAAGGGGCTTCAGGCGCGCTGACGGGTCTCCAGCAACAGCCCGCGCAGCCACGCCTGCGCGGGATTGCTTTCATCGCATTTATCCAGCTTTTTTCGGTTCACTATTCTGGTCGTACCCGCTGTCGACACGCTGCGTTTCCCGCTATGATGAGCGGCTAGTCTAAGGAGAACGCATGGTCTGGATAATGCTGGCAACGCTTGCCGTGGTGTTTGTGGTGGGATTTCGCGTCCTGACCTCAGATTCCCGCCGCGCCATCAAACGTTTAAGCGAACGGCTGGGGATTACCCCGATGCCAATCGAGTCGATGATTGACCAGTTCGGTAAAACGCCGGGCAATGAATTTATCCGCTACCTTGAGCGGCCTGACGAGGCGCATCTGCAAAACGCCGCGCAGGTGCTGCTCATCTGGCAGGTCTGTATTGTCGACGGTAGCGAAGAGAATCTGCATACCTGGCACCGTATGCTGCGTAAAGCCCGCCTTGCCGCACCCATTACCGATGCGCAAATTCGTCTGACACTTGGCTTTATGCGTGAAATGGAGCCCGATCCGCAGGAGCTGAACGCCTTCCAGCTGCGCTATAACCAGCTATTTCTGCCGGAAGAAGGTGTGTTTTATCTGCATTAAGCCTTTTTGCCGCACAAGATATTCTGAGCGTTCAGGATCTCCTCTCTGTTTTCATTGAGGCGAGTTGCGGCATAGATATCAATATTTAATCTCTTTGCCTCATCGTCCGTTAGTTCGCGATAGCATAGCCCCTCCTGATTGAAGGTGCATTTTGACTGAGGCAGCAGCGCAAACCCTTTCCCTCTTGCGATACGGCTTAGCATCACGAGGGAATCATCCGGCTCTTTAATACGCTTCAGCGGCGTTTTCAGCGTGTCAAAGTAGCTTTCGCATTTATCATAGAATGACGGATTAGCGCTTCTCGAAAACCAAAAAAGTGGAAGATCGCTAATGTCTTCCAGCGAGACTTTCTCTTTCAGACTGGCAGGATGTAAAGAAGGCATTGCGATGAGCAACGGTTCCTGGCAGACCCAGCGGTATTGAACAATGTCTTCATGACCCGTTCCTTTTTCCCCGGTCAGCACCAGATCCAGCATATTTTTAGACAAGCTTTGCAGCAGCTGTGCTGACGTCAGGTCGGGCGTTTCAACGTCATCTCCGGCGTTCATTTTTTGAAGCTGGGTATTTACAGGTTCAATATATTCAAAATTAAGCGTGCGCGTGAGACCGATGCGCAGACTCGTTTCTGAAGAGTGAGGATCTTCTTTTAAGCTGCTGATGTCTTTGAGTATTTTTTCTGCCTGAACGACCAGCGCTCGGCCTGCTTCAGTGAGGCTAACGTCATGCGTACTGCGACTGAACAACTGACGTTTCAACACCGCTTCAAGGCATTTTATCTGACGCGTCAGAGGCGGTTGAGTCATGCGCAGACGTTCGGCAGCCTTACGAAAGTTCAGTTCATGTGCAACAGCGAGAAAGCATTGTAATTGTTTGATACTGGGCAGGTTATTGCTGATTAAATGTTCTGCTGTAGCCATACGTGGGTCCTAAATGCGAAAAGGTATTTCGTCTTTTTTCCATTTCGATATTACACGCTAAATGCTGGCAGCAAAACCCGTTTTAACAGTAATACAAAAAATATATTACAAATTTAACAATTCCAATAGTTTCCTGTATTGATAAATTTCTATCCGAATCCTCACTTAATCAATACTCGGAGTAATTATGTCGTCTAAATATGTACTGGTATCACGCTTCCCATTAAAAAACACTTTTTCTGAAAAAGAATTTACTTCCTTAAAAAGCAATGAAAACGTTCGCTACTTTACTTGTGAAGAAAACGGCGTTAATGAATTGCTGGAATTACGCGCATTCAACGATATTAAAGAAATTGCATGGGTTGAAAGTGAAATGGAATCCATGTTCCATCGTTTCTCTGAGGTTCTTTCTGCCGATATCCGTCGCGAACTGCTTAAGTTTGTTGAATCCCCAATTGATAATAAAAATAGCTTGCCACAATCAAATTATATTCAACTCCGACACGTCGAAGTGCCTGCGCATAACTATCAGCAGTACCGTCAGTGGCGCGATGAAACCATTTTTAATGTTGTAAGAGATAACAAAGATAAGATTGAAAGTTTCGAAGCATTTCATTCACTGATCAGCGGCGTTCCGGGTGTAATGTTTATCTCCTCATTCAACGGCGATAAAGCAGCATATAAAGAAGCATTTACCAATGCGCGTTATCAGGAAATCATTCAACAGGCCGGCGATAACTTTATTACTGGCGGTAATGACGGCCTTTATACACGTATCTATCGTGCTTGCTGTTGTTGAGGGACAATGAATGAACTGTAAAAAGTTGGTAGTTGTTGGCGATAAATTTAATGAATTTGCCAATGGTAAAGATGTACTGACTATATCTCAGCTAGAATTATTGACTCAAATCCCTGCGAATATCATTGATAAAGAACATGAAATTATTGTTGGGCAGGGCGTGCGCAAGGATTTTGCCGGAAAGGTAATTTCAAACCAGGCAAGAAATGCGATTCATGGTAATAAGTTAAAAATGTGCTCTCTGGAAAAACTGGTTAGCGACAAAAAAAATGCTTATTGCCATAAAAGACTGGAACAGAATGTACTTATAGGACCTGCGGAACAAGCTGAGCATAACCACGATCTTTATGCGATGCCGCTGTTAATCGATGAGCGTTGCGAATTGATGGCGGATCATCAGACGGGGCAGCATATTCAGGGAATGCTCCTGGTTGAAGCCAGCCGACAGGCCTTTATCGGCGTCACCGAAGAATTTATTTACCAGCAGGAAAGTGGACGCTATTACGTCATTAATAGCATGGCAATCAATTTCGCCAGTTTCCTGTTCCCTTTACCGGCGCTGGTCCACTTTGAATTTCTTGAAAAAGATATTAACGACCGCCGGGGGCGTTTCAAGGCTCAGGTTCGCGTCACTCAGCACCAAACGCTTTGCGCGACAATGGATGTCTCGTTCACCGTCTATCCTTCCGCCCTGATTACAGAGAAAGAGAAATCTCTGGCTGAGGTTGCCATGCAGGCGACCATTGTTGAGCAGCAAGGGGTGACTCAGGGGGTAACGCATGCCTGAATTACGTAGCCAGAAATACCGTCTGGCTGCGACCACGCAGGGGCCGCTTTACCCCCCTGCGGAGGTCATGGACGGGAAGGGTAATTTTGTCGTGGTTGGCATGGTGCCAGGGGATAACGGACTGCAGTGGCGAAGCGTCATTGTCTCTCCGGACAGCCCGCTTCCGGCATTTGGGGAAGTCGCACCCTATAACATTCTGTGCGATCTGGAAAAGATGCCTCAGGACGCGTTGAAGGACATCATTCTTCATACTCTTCCTTTACCCATTCCGATGAACAACTATCGGATGATTTTCGCACCAGAACAGCGGCCACAGGCCAATAATGAAATAAGGCCTGGCCTGCCACTTCATGAAGGCTATATCGCGGATTATCGCAGCAGCGATGGAAAGCGAGAGATCGAGCCAGTGACCCTCGCTGCCTGGCTCGAGGCAGAGGGCTCCTTTGAGGTCACATTGTCCGAAGATAAGAAACGAGCCCGGTTCACGTTTTCGTTCCGGAGCCTTGTTCCGGATAGCGTTTACACCGTGATGAGTCTCAGGGAAAACGATCTAGCCTCGGAGGATCCGAGCAGGCCAGGTCCGCTGGGAATACCCAACGTATTTATAACCGATAGCGAAGGTAATGCCGAATATTGGGCAGAGTTAACCGATCCTTTCCCGGCTCCGGCGAGGAAAGGAAACAGAATTATTAACGTAGTCGTACTTTATATGAGCTCGCGTCAGAGCTACGGCGGGGCAATTGGCTTTTATGGTCTTGGAGGCGATATCCATGCCCATTTAAAACTCAAAGGCCGTTCCTTCGATGAATTTACAACTATAGAGTGAGAAAAATATGCCATTTGTTCATGTTATGACCTGGCCTGCGAAAGATGAAAATCAAATCATCAGACTCCAGGAAGATATTACATTTGCCGTTCACACAAACACGGGTGCGCCGCTGGATAAAATTTCCGTAGTGGTTTCTGAAATTGCGCCTTCCCGCTGGGCGGATGCAGGCGTGTCTGGTACGGATAGAGATTTTCCGGTTAAGAGTCGAAGAAAAAACTACGAGGAATAAAGTTTGCGTAAACATGCCGCTTTTTTTGATGTTGATGAAACGCTTATAAATATTAAAAGCATGTTTGATTTCTATGATTTCTGGTGCAGGGAAAATAATCAAAACGATCGTCTTCAACGCTATATGTCTCGTTTTCGCACCGACGTGAAAAACGGTGTGCCAAGGGAAACCCTGAACAGAGATTATTATCGTCAGTTTAAAGGCGTGGCTTGTCGTTATCTGGAAGAAATGGGTGAGAAGTGGTTCAGGCGTAAGCTGGAAAGCGATTTTTTTATTGAGAGTGCTGTTTCAGCTCTTAAAAAACATCAGAACCAGAACATGTATACCGTATTTATATCGGGCTCTATGCTTCCGATTCTTTCACCCATTGCAAACTATCTTGGAGTAACGGAAGTACTCTGTGCGCCGGTGATAATAAATGACGAAGGTGAGTTGACGGGTGAAATCGGCCTGCCTCAAACAATTGGAACAGGTAAAAAAGACGCGCTTATAGCCTTTTGCGATGATAAAGAGATTAACCCCGTGGATTGTTATGCCTACGGCGACGATCTTTCGGATATTCCAATGCTGGAAGCCACTGGCCATCCCGTCTGTGTGGGAGAGCATTCCGCGCTTACCAGATATGCAACTGAAAAAAATTGGCACATTATTTAAATCCTTATTGAGGTAAGTAGTATGACTTCAGAACTCACTCCGCAGAATATGACGTTAAGGTCATGGCTTGCTTTATTCATTCTGGCTATTTCAACCTTTACTATTGTCACCACCGAACTGGCGCCAGTCGGATTATTAACGCCAATCGCAGAGGGGCTACAGTCTTCGGAATCTGCGGTGGGCATGACCGTGTCGCTTTATGCCTGGGTGGGGGCGTTGAGTGCGCTGTTTGCCTCCGTCTTTTTAGGGAATGTGTCCAGGAAGCGGCTTTTACTTGTGCTTACCGTGGTTCTTCTGGTCTCTAACGTTATGGCTGCGACGGTAAACGTCTATAGCATGCTGCTTAGCGCCCGCGTACTGGGAGCGCTCGCTCACGGCGCATTCTGGGCGATGATCGGCGCAACGGCGGTGGCTATGGTCCCTGCCAGATATATAGGGGCGGCGACATCAATCGTATTTGGTGGTGTTTCCGCAGCAAGCGTTTTTGGCGTACCGGTATCCAACTATATTGGTATTCACTTCGGCTGGCGGCAGGCATTTTGGCTGATGGCCGCGCTGAGCGTAATTGCCTTTGTGGGTATTAGCGTTCTTGTTCCCAGGATTACCAGCAAAAGCGCGCTCGGGCTGGATGCGCTTAAAGGCGTGCTGAAATCGTCAACATTATGGAAAATTTACTCAGCAACCTTGCTGGCTGTGACGGCTCACTTTGCTGCCTTTACGTACATTGAGCCCTGGCTACACACGCAGAGTTTACTGTCCACCACCATTATTCCTGCTGTGCTTTTTGTTTATGGCATCGCGGGTCTGGCAGGCAATTTCCTGACCGGCGTGTTGATTGATAAGTATCTCAAGCTGACGGTCTCTTTGTCTGTACTGCTGATCTGTGCAGTGCTGCTGTTCCTGGGCCTGTCTGGTTCCTCGCTCTCTGCTGCGTTGATATTTACCAGTATGGTTGTCTGGGGTGTCGCCGTATCAGGAATATTTGTCGGTTTCCAGACGTGGGTTTTACGTATGGCAGAGGATAAAGCCTTCCCGGCCTCCGCAATCTACGTTTCATTTTTCAATACCGCCATTGGTATCGGTGCGTCAGTCGGTGCCTGGATGGTTTCATCATTTTCAATGCCGCTCCTGTATATCGTCGCCGGTACGGCCATCGGTCTGTCCGTTCTGCTTGTCGCGGTTATTCCGGCAACGTTGACCGCAAAACAATCCCGTATGGAGAAATCTTATGAGTCAAATTAATGACCGCACGCGCTATGGCAGAGAGATTATGGACCGTCTTGAAGCGGGGCTTGCGGATAAAGTCACCCGCCGCCTGAGCGAGCTGGACCCGGGGCTGCCCGCCCTGATTACCGACTATGCGTTCGGGGATGTGGTGGGTCGTCCGGGACTGGATCTCAAAACGCGCGAAATGTTGACCGTCGCCTCGCTTGTGACGCTGGGTAATGCCATGCCGCAGCTAGAACTGCATATGCGAGGCGCGCTCAATACCGGCGTGACGCCGGAAGAGCTGCTTGAAATTGTGATACAGATGGCGGTGTATGCTGGCGTTCCCGCCTGCATGAATGGTCTTACTGCATACCGCGCGGCAATGGCCGCGACGGGCCATACTTTGCCAGGACTGAAGGGAAGTGACGCATGAGCGAGATTGTTATTATTGCAGCCCGCCGCACGGCGACGGGCGCATTTCAGGGCGCGCTTGCGGAGCATTCAGCCTCTGACCTGGGAAGCCGCGTCATTCAGGCGCTTTTGAAAGAATCTGGCGTAGAAGCCAGTGATATCTCTCAGGTCATTATGGGACAGGTTCTTACTGCGGGGTGCGGCCAGAACCCGGCCCGACAGTCGGCACTGAATGCTGGGTTGCCCGTAGATACGCAATGTCTGACGGTAAACAAAGTGTGCGGGTCCGGGCTTAAGGCGGTCCATCTTGGCATGCAGGCGCTGCAGACGGGGGAGGCTGAGTTTGTTATCGCCGGTGGTCAGGAGAGTATGTCCAACGCGCCGCATATCGCCACGACGTCGCGTAGCGGAACGCGGCTGGGTGATATTACTCTCAAAGATAGCCTGGTTTCTGACGGGCTCTGGGATGCCTTCAACGATTATCACATGGGTATCACTGCAGAGAATGTTGCGACGGAGTTTGGTATCAGCCGCGAAATGCAGGATGAATATGCCCTTGTCTCTCACCACAATGCGCTTGAAGCGCAGGCGCGTGGCATTTTTGAGCGTGAAATTGTCCCGGTTGAGTGGCAGACGCGAAAAGGTGAAACGATCAGCGTGGAGAGGGATGAAGGACCCCGTGCAACCAGTATCGAAAAATTGACGAAACTGAAGCCTGTCTTCCGAAAAGAGGGTACGGTGACGGCGGGAAATGCTTCATCGTTGAATGACGGTGCCGCGGCGGTCCTGCTTTGTACGCGTGAGACTGCCGAAGCACGTGGTTTGCCGGTTCTGGCATCGCTGGGCGTATTTTCCAATTCCGGTATCCAGCCTGCATTAATGGGTGCAGCCCCGATTCAGGCCATTGCCGACTGTCTTTCCCGCTCGGGATGGAAGCCTGAGGATGTGGATCATCTCGAATCCAACGAAGCGTTTGCCGCCCAGGCGCTGGCCGTGATTCAGCAGGCCGGGATTTCCCCGGATCGTATCAATCCATACGGCGGAGCAATCGCGCTTGGGCATGCGATAGGTGCATCCGGCTGCCGAATTTTGGTGACGCTGGTTCATTCCCTGATCCGTAATGATGCCAGGCGTGGCGTTGCCGCACTGTGCGTTGGCGGCGGGGAAGGCGTCGCGTTGAGCGTTTATCGCTAACGGCGTATCCGTAGATATAAAAAAACCGGGGAAACCCGGTTTTTTATTTTCAAGATGCTGTATCAGGCATTCACGCCCTTCATACCCTCGGCAGAATAACGATCGCCTTTAATCGCTACCCGGCGATGAAGGTTGTTCAACGATTCGATATCGCTCTTCTCAAGCACAATATCGGCAGCGCGCGCGTTCTCGGCCAGATAGCTGACGTGCTTAGTACCCGGAATGGGAACCAGCCGATCGTATTGTGCTAACAGCCAGGCAAGCGCAATCTGACCTGCGGTACAACCGTATTTTGTCGCCAGCGGGGTAATGATATCGAGCAACTGGCGATTATGATCGAGGCTGGACTGAACAAATCGTTCGTTATTCTTGCGGAAATCACCTTCTGCAAAATCGTTGTTGTTCAGGTATTTTCCCGTCAGGAAGCCCCTGCCAAGAGGTGAGTAGGGCACCAGGCCGATACCTAGTGCTTTCACGACCGGCAAAATGTTTTCCTCGATGTCTCGTGTCCACAGAGAATATTCTGTTTGCAATGCGGTGACCGGATGCACCGCATGCGCCCGTTGCAGCGTTGAAGCCGACACTTCGCAAAGGCCGATGTGGTTGATCTTGCCCTCTTTAACAAGGGTGCGCAGACAATCCATACTCTCTTCGATCGGGGTTGCGTTACTCACTCTGTGAAGATAAAAGAGGTCGATTCGCTCCACGCCAAGCCGCTTAAGGGATTCGTTACAGCAGCGGATGATATAGTCCGGCGTATTGTTGATGGTGCGGGCGTAGGACTCGTCAGGAGAGCGATCGATGCCGCACTTCGTGGCGATTTTGAACTGGTCGCGAGTGTTTTTATCCAGCCCGGCAAGAAAGTGACCGATTAGCCTTTCATTATGGCCACGGCCATATAAATTTGCGGTATCAATAAACGTCACGTTCAGATCGATGAGGTTATGCAATACCTGCAGTGAGCCTTTGTCATCAGTCTGGCCATAAAATTCACTCAGACCCATGGCACCGTAGCCGACGGCACTGACGGTAAGATTTTGAGATAAAGTACGTGTTTTCATAGTTTCTCCTTTTCAGACGCTATGATTGTTTCACCTCAATTGTGGTTACTGAATTTTCATTTTCGTTATGCTGAAAAGGTATCAGTCACCGCCGATCTGCCTTCCGAATCATTAAAAACGACAAAAGTTGTCTAAACGTTAAATTCGTCACACTTTTGATGATAAACTGCGCGACTTTTCCGCACGTTTTTATCTTCAGGTGATGCCATGACAGAACATATCCAGCCCACAACCAGACCGCAGACCAAAGAGGTGTCGCGCCCCAACTGGTCGGCGGTTTTCTCCGTGGCGTTCTGCGTCGCCTGTCTGATTACCGTTGAGTTTCTGCCGGTGAGCCTGCTGACGCCGATGGCGCAGGATCTGGGCATTTCCGAAGGCGTGGCGGGGCAGTCCGTTACCGTCACCGCCTTTGTGGCGATGTTCGCCAGCCTGTTTATCACTCAGGTGATTGGCGCGATTGATCGCCGCAAAGTGGTCATTCTGTTCAGCGTGCTGCTGACGCTCTCCTGCCTGCTGGTCTCTTTCGCGGAAAGCTTCACCCTGCTGCTGCTCGGTCGCGCCTGTTTGGGGCTGGGATTAGGCGGCTTCTGGGCGATGTCGGCCTCGCTGACCATGCGCCTTGTGCCCGCGCGCACCGTGCCAAAAGCGCTGTCCGTTATCTTCGGCGCGGTCTCTATTGCGCTGGTGATTGCCGCGCCGCTGGGCAGCTTCCTTGGTGGGATTATCGGCTGGCGTAACGTCTTTAACGCGGCGGCAGTGATGGGTGTGCTCTGCATTATCTGGGTGTGGAAGGCGCTGCCGTCCCTGCCGGGCGAAGCGGCGCACCACAAACAGAACATGTTCGCGCTGCTCAAGCGTCCGGGCGTGCTGGCGGGGATGACCGCCATCTTTATGGCCTTTGCCGGGCAGTTTGCCTTTTTCACCTACATCCGCCCGGTGTTTATGACCATGGCGGGCTTTGACGTGGACGGCCTGACGCTGGTGCTGCTGAGCTTCGGTATCGCCAGCTTTATCGGCACGTCGCTGTCGTCCCAGTTCCTGAAGCGCTCCCTGAAGGTGGCGCTGGCGGGTGCGCCGTTGCTGCTGGCGGTGAGTGCCACGGTGCTGATTCTGTGGGGTAGCGACAAATGGGTTGCCTCGGCGATTGCGATTATCTGGGGCTTTGCCTTTGCGCTGGTACCGGTGGGCTGGTCGACGTGGATCACCCGAACGCTTGCCGATCAGGCGGAAAAAGCCGGGTCGATTCAGGTGGCGGTGATCCAGCTGGCGAACACCTGCGGTGCGGCCATTGGCGGCGTGGCGCTCGACCATCTGGGGCTGACGTCACCGCTGGTGATTTCCGGCACGCTGATGCTGCTGACCGCGCTGCTGGTGGCGGGAAAGGTTAAGGCGAAGTAGTGTTTTTCTCCCTCTCCCGTGGGAGAGGGTTGGGGTGAGGGCATCAGGCTACGCCGATGCCTTAACCCTTCTACGCGAATCCATCGAAATCAGCACCACCGACGACACAATCAGCAGCGTCCCCAGCCAGTCCGGCAGCGTAAACGCCACGCCAAGCAACACCACCGACAGCAGCGCGCTGCTCAGCGGCTCGGCGCAGCTCAGAATGCTCGCCTTCGGCCCGCCGATCATCTGCGCGCCTTTCAGATACAGGCTGAACGTCAGCGCCGTACCGATCACCACCAGGTAGAAAAACGCCAGCAGCAGGCCGCCGTCAATCACGAAAGTGGTGCCGCGCCCGGCGTAGAACGGCGTCAGCATTAATCCGGCAATCAACATGCTCCAGCCGACAATCGGCAGCGTGCCGTAGCGGGCAATCAGCGCTGACGGATAGGTGGTATAAAACGCGGCGGCAAACGCCGAGGCGATGCCGAAGAACAGCGCGGCAGGGGAGATGGAGAGCGAGGTTGGGTCGCCGTGGGTCACCAGCAGGAAGGTGCCGATCAACGACGTAAAAATCGCTGACAGGACAAACACGCCGGGACGCGTTTTCCGCGCCAGGGCGAACCACGCCACAATGATGGTCGGCGACAGGAACTGGAGCACGGTCGCCGTAGCGGCGTTGGATTTTTCAATCGTCAGCAGGAAGGTGAGCTGCACGGTGAGCGCGCCAACCAGCGAGAAAAACAGCAGACTGAAGGCGTCTTTACGATGCTTGATGATCGAGAAAATCTTGTCGCCGTGAACGAAGGAGAGCGTCAGCAGGATCACGCCGGTAAACAGCAGGCGAACCATGGTCAGGTAAGGCGAAGAAATGTGGCTTTTCTCCATGATGTACTGCGCGCAAACTCCGGAACTGCCCCATAAAACGGCGGCGATCAGGACGTTCAGCATCCCTTTGCGTGTGGAACCCATTTTCTCCCCTGCTATGTTGTCGTTAATTGGCCAACAGCATAGCATGGTTGTGTGCGGCCTGATGCCCTCACCCCGGCCCTCTCCCACGGGGAGAGGGGGAAAACCGTAGGCCGGGTAAGCGTAGCGCCACCCGGCATGTTGTTGACCTTAGAACCACGCCTCCCACATCGCGCCGACGTTGAAGTCGTCGAGCGTCTCGTCTTTGGTATTGTTCACGCGCGCGGTGCGTTCATTATCCACCTTGCCGCCGGTGACGTAGAAGCGCAGCATCGGACGGAACTCAGGCCCCATGGCGATAGACATGTTCTGCGACAGGGTCAGCTTCCAGCCCTTGTTGTCGCCGCCGTTATCGTAGTCAACGTGCTGCCAGCCTGCTTCCAGCCAGGTGGAGTGAACGTCGTTCCACCAGTGCATCGGGCGCACGATGGCGTTGTAGTTCTTACGGTTGTCGGTCTTATCGCGGCTATTGTCGTAGTCGTGGAAGGCGAGGATGTACTCCACCTGCGTGGCCTGGGTGAATTTATACAGCCCTTCGAAGCTGGCGTAGACCGTGGTCAGATCTTCGGTTTTGTTGAACACGCTGTTATCCGAATTATCGGAGTAGCGGGCGATCACCTTGTACACGCCGCTGTCGTTGGTGTGGCTCAGCACCACGCCGCCCTGCCAGGCGTTCAGGCGTTCGTCGCTTTCAACCGCTTTCGAATCAAAGCCGTAGTTGGCGTACAGCTCCATGTCGATGGGGCCGAGCTTCATGCCGTGGATTTTGGAGGTCGCGGCGTAGTTGCCCTTGTCGCCCGTGCCGGAGCCGCCGGTACAGGTGATGCGCGACGGGTTCGCTTCATCTTCCATCACTTCCGGACTGCAGGATTCGACTGCCGCCACGGCAGCCACGTCAAACTGCACGCCGCCGATGTCAAAGTTCTTCACCCCGGCGCCCTGGCCGTCGTGGTTCATCCAGAAGTAATCGTTGATGCCCTGTTGCGGACGCTGGTGGAAGTCACGACCAGCCCAGAAGTAGGCATTTGGGTTGGAGGCCATAATGTTGGTCACCCCCGCGTAGGCTTTTTTCAGGTTAACCTCGTCGCCCCAGTGGTCGATCATCACGTTGATGTCCCAGATGGCGCCGTTGTCCCCTTTGAAGGCCTTGGAGAGCTGGAATTCCCCGCCGTTACCTTCGTTACCCAGACGACCAATCGCGGACGCGCCGTTGTAGGAGCCGTCCACCGCCACGTATTTCTGATCGGCGGCCTGGAAGTGCGCGCCGTAGCGGGCGTAGCCGGTAAATTTAATGCCGAACGGGATCGCCATATCCGGGGATTGCGCCGCGCTTTGCGGCTCGGTTACCACGTCCGCTTTTTTCGCAACCGCCGCATCCATTTTGGCCTGACGCTCGGCCAGAGCTTTATCTACCGCTTTCGCCACAATGGCGTCGATTTGCTCCTGGGTAAATTCTTGTGCGAGTACGGAAATTGGGCAAAGCGCGGCGATAACCGCCATGGTTAATGGAAGTTTTTTAATCGTATTCATGGTTATCTCAATATAGTTTAATTTTATTCAGACAATAACCATCCCGCTCCGATCTGACAGAGTATGTCGCTATCATCAGAACAAGTGGATCTCTATTTAGGGTACAGAGGTATTACATTAATTTTATTTCGCCATAGACTATCTCTGATATAAATGAATAATTTCTTCAGACAATTCACGCGCTAATAAGGAATTCATTAAATGATCCTGCGCGTGCACCATGATTAACGTCATCGGCTGGCGGCCTTCGCCCGCATCCTGCTCGATCAGTTTGGTCTGCATCTTGTGCGCCTGGCGCGCGTAGCCGTCGGCTTCGCGCAGCAGGCTTTTGGCTTCGTCGATGTTGCCCTGACGCGCCGCGTGCAGCGCTTCAAAGCACAGGCTGCGGGACTGTCCGGCGTTGACGATAATTTCCATTACGGCTTCTTCTAGTGCGATCATCATTATTACTCTTTTTCAAAACTATTATTTAAGGCGGTGGCGGCAAACCACTCTCCGCTTTTCTTAATGGTGCGCTGCTGCGTCTCTAAATCAAGCTGGATAAATCCGTAGCGATTTTTATAGGCATTACACCACGACCAGTTATCGATAAACGTCCACATATGATAGCCAAGACAATTGCACCCTTCGCTAATACCTTTGTGCAGCCACGTTAAATGCTCAGAAATAAACTCGATGCGGTATTGATCGTTAATCTGGCCATTTTCAATAAAGCGCTGTTCATTTTCGACGCCCATGCCGTTTTCAGAAATAAAGCAGCGAGGGTTGCCGTAATTGTCGCGCAGGTTAACCAGAATATCGTAAATACCCGGCGCGTAGATTTCCCAGCCGCGGTAGGGATTCATCTTGCGGCCCGGCATCTCGTAGTTATCAAAGAACCACTCCGGCATAAACGGCGCCTGCGGGTTCACCGCGCTGTCGCGACACTTCACGCGACGCGGCTGATAGTAGTTCACGCCGAGCAGGTCGATTTTCCCTTCCGCAATCAGGAAGCCGTCTTCCGGCTTGCAGGCGGGCAACTGATCGTAGGATTTCAGCAACGCCACCAGGTCCGCCGGATACTCCCCGCGCAGTACCGGGTCAAGGAAGCTGCGGTTAAACATCAGGTCCGCGATGTGCGCCGCCTTCACGTCCGCCGGGTTCTGCGAGCGCGGGTAGGACGGCGTCAGGTTCAGCACGATGCCGATCTCACCCGCGTAATGTCCGGCGCGGTAAGCCTGAACGGCCTTCGCGTGGGCCAATACGGTGTGATACGCCACGGTGGCGGCCCGGCGGAAATCCACCACGTTGGGATAGTGGAAGTCGTACAGATAACCGCCCTCCACCGGGACGATGGGCTCGTTGAAGGTAAACCAGTGCAGCACGCGGTCGCCAAACAGCTCGAAGCAGATCTGCGCATAGCGGGCGTAAGCGTCCACCACGTCACGGTTTTCCCAGCCGCCGATCTCTTGCATCGCCATCGGCATGTCGAAATGGAACAGGGTGATAAACGGCGTGATGCCCTGTTCATTCAGCTCATCAATGACCTGATTGTAAAAATCGACCGCTTCCGGGTTCACTTCACCGATACCGTCGGGGATCAGGCGCGCCCAGCTAATTGAGGTACGAAAGCTGTTGTGGTTCAGCTGCTTTAACAGCTGAATGTCCGTTTTCCAGTTTTGATAAAACGTGGAGGTCTGCTGCGGCCCCACGCCGTTGTGAAAACGGTTCGGCTCGCGGGCAAACCAGTAATCCCATGTGGTTTCGCCCTCTCTTGCCCCTTCGGTCTGGAGAGCGGAGCTTGCGCTGCCCCACCAGAAGTTATCGGGAAATGCGTATTTCATGTCCTTTCCTCTTTGACTTAATTGCTTGCGGCTTCAGCGGTACCGACGGTTGCCTGGGCCTTCTGCTCTTCGTTTTTCATCAGCGTACGCTCATAGGCGCGCAGGAACGGCAGGTACATCAGCGCGGACATCACCATACAGACCAGGCACATTATCACCGGACTGAGCGCCCAGTTTGCCGCCCATGAGGCACCAATCGGGGCGGGGGTGGTCCACGGGGTTAATGACACCACCTGAGCCAGCCAGCCGAGCTTCGTTGCGCCGTACGCCAGGCAGGCATTGACCAGCGGAACAAACACGAACGGGATAAACAGCATCGGATTCATGATGATCGGCGCGCCGAACAGAATCGGCTCATTGATGTTAAAGAAGCTCGGCACAATGCCCATTTTACCGATGGTGCGCAGGTGCGTGGCGCGGCTGCGCAGCAGCAGGAACGCCAGCGGCAGCGTGGAGCCTACGCCGCCAATCAGCAGGTAGTGATCCCAGAAGCCCTGCAGGTAAACGTGCGGCAGCGCCGCGCCTGCGGCGAGCGCCGCCTGGTTTGCGGAGAGGTTCGCCATCCAGAATGGGTTCATGATGCCGGTGACAATCAGCGAGCCGTGAATACCGGCAAACCAGAAGATCTGGCACAGCAGCACGGAGAGCAGTATCGCGGGCAGGGAGTCGGATGCGGATACCAGCGGCTCCAGCAGGTGCATGATCGCCTGCGGGATGATCATTCCGGTCTGCGCTTCAATGAACAGATTCAGCGGGTGCAGCGTACCGATCACCACCATCACCGGGATCAGGATCTCAAACGAACGCGCCACGCCGGTGGGCACTTCCTTCGGCAGGCGGATGGTCACGTTGTTCTGCTTCAGCCACGCATAGACGCGGGTGGCGTAAATCGCGGTGATAAGCGCGGTAAAGATGCCCTGACCGGAGAGATACTGGGTCGAGATTTTACCGTCGGCATACGGCGCGGCGACCAGCAGGAAGGCCATAAAGGCCAGCAGGCCGGACATCACCGGGTCGAGGTTAAACTGACGTCCCAGGCTCGCCCCGATCCCCACCGAAATGAAGAAGGTCATCACGCCCATGCTGAGGTTAAACGGCAGCATCAGCTGTTCGCGGTAGGTCTGGGAGAAATCCAGCCAGCCGCGGGCGAAACTGTTGGTGGTATCCGCCGAGAACGGCGGGAAGATGAACACCAGCATAAACGAGCCGATGATCATAAACGGTAGCGCGGCGGTAAAGCCGTCGCGGATGGCAATCACATACTTTTGCTGACCCAGCTTTGCGGCCAGCGGGGTAATTGACTGCTCAATCACCGCGACCATGGATTGATATAACGAACTCATGTGAACACCTTTTAGTGTGCCGCTTCGATGAGCGACAGAGCGTAGTCCAGTACCTTATCGCCACGCTGCATGCCGTAGTCCATCATGTCGATGGGCTGCACCGGAATGCCTTTCGTAGCCGCCTTGTCTGAGAGTGTCTGTAACATGTATTTCACTTGCGGTCCGAGAAGTACCACCTGGTATTGCGGAAACTGCGTATCAAATTCGGAAACACCGTACGCATCAATCTTCACCGGCAAACCACGTTCTTTCGCGACATCGACCATTTTGCTAACCAGCAGGCTGGTGGACATCCCGGCAGAACAACACAGCATAATCTTGAACATCGACAACCATCCTCTAAATGTAAATAGTTATTGCGAGAATGATTGGACATGATACGGAAACCGGTTTCCATTTATAAAAAGCAGAACTGTGATAACCATCAAGATCCAATGCTTATGAGGCTAATTAACCGGATGTGGGTCACATAATTTGGCTGTTTTGACATCATTTTGAGTGGAAACGGAAAATCGGTTTCCATGAAAAACGGAAACGGATATACTCCGTTCTGGCTATAATGTGAGCCGTAGCGGTTATGGAATTTGCAGGCGCGAGGTTAGCCTGCCAGGGGAAAGAGATGTCGACAATCAATGATGTATCACGTCTGGCCGGGGTGTCTAAAGCCACGGTATCGCGAGTGTTGAGTGGGTCACGTGGTGTTAAGGAAGCCAGCCGTCAGGCCGTGCTGAAGGCGGTGGATGAGCTGAACTACCGGCCTAACGTGATTGCCCAGTCGCTGCTGAGCCAGTCGACGGGCTGCATTGGGGTGATTTGCGCGCAGGAAAACATTAACCAGACCACCGGGTATCTTTACGCGCTGGAAAAACAGCTCAGCCAGCATCAAAAACACCTGCTGCTGCGCTTCGCCCATAGCAAAGCGGAAGTGATGAATGCTCTTGAAGAACTCTCCTGCGGCCTGTGTGACGACATTCTGGTGATTGGCGCCCGTTTCCCGCTGGACGTGGATATGGAAAACGTCATTCTGGTGGACTGCATGGAGGCTGATAACTCCAACAGCATTCAGTTCGATCACGCCTTTGCCGCCGAAACCGCCTGTAACTATCTGACCAGCCAGGGGCGTCGCCAGATTGCGCTGATCCACCCGCACGGCAGCGGGTTTGCCGACCAGGTGCTGCTTGGCTATAAGCACGCGCTGGAGAAAAATTTCCTGCCCTTTAATCGCAACCTCGTCTTTATGGACGCGACCTCCTCGTCCGTTGCGCTTCAGGAATTACTCAACAACGCGTCCACGCTGAACTTCAACGCGCTGCTGGTGGCGGACGAGCAGGAAGCCCAGCGGGTGATCCCGCAGCTGCAGGCGTTTAATAAATCCGTACCGGACGACATTATGGTCTTTAGCCTGGCCGGATCGCTGCACCTGCCGGGTATTCCGGTGATCCCGGCGATTGAATATTCAATGGATGCCATGGCGGCGCGTATCGTAAGCTGGCTGACGGAGAAAACGCAGATGCTCGGGTCCTATGTTCTGCGCGGGGATCTCATCATTCCGGACGTGCGGAAGCGTTAAAACATTTTCCAGGCCGGGTAAGCGCAGCGCCACCCGGCGAGAACTCAATAATCTTCCAGACAATCCACCTGACCAACCGCAGCCCAGTAGGCGTCCAGGTTGTCGCGCTTCACGGCGGTGATGGCGTTTTTGATCAGCAGCTGATTGGCCTCGGACGACAAAATCATCTCCTGCCAGGCCTTATCGCTCTGCTTTTTCTGTGGCGTACAGGTTTTCTTAATATCTTTCAGGACCTGTTGCTTAATCTGCGCCTCTTTCGCCGGATCGTCCTTTTCCTGAGCATGGACAAACGCGGCGAAGAGCAGACAAACCAGCAGGCAGACCAGGTGCGCAGCTTTCATCAACAACCCCCTTTAGACGTCACAGGCTTCCCATGAAATATATCGTTACATTCAGTGTAGCGATTCCAGTCGAAAGTATGATTTTCTCTTTTCTGCGCATGAGAATCGCCCACCGATAAGGTTACTGGATCCCCCCGCCCAGCGACTGCCACAGCGTGATGCGGTTCTCCAGGTCGGTTTGCTGCAGCGCAATCAGCGATTCCTGCGCCGACCACAGCGACCGCTGCGCAGTCAGTACCGTCAGATAATCCCCCGCGCCCGCCTTATAGATGCGCGTTGCCACATCCAGCGTTTTTTGCTCGGCCGCCACGTATTCTCGCTGGGCATCAAGCTGCTCGCTGAGCGTTTCACGGCGCGCCAGCGCGTCGGCCACGTCTTTAAACGCGCTCTGGATGGCTTTTTCATAGGTCGCAATTAACCCTTTTTTCTCGGCTTCTGCATAACGCAGCTGCGCCAGATTGTTGCCACCGCTGAACAGCGGCAGGGTGATGGACGGCGCGAATGACCAGACCTTCATCCCGTGGCTGAACAGGGAGGAGAGCGAGTCGCTGCCGACGCCCGCGCTGGCGGTCAGTGAAATGGTCGGGAAGAAGTTGGCGCGCGCCGCGCCGATATTGGCGTTGGCGCTCAGCAGGTTATGCTCGGCTTCCTGTATGTCCGGGCGACGCAGCAGCGCGCTGGAGCTGACGCCCGCCGGGATCAGCGTGATGGCGTTATCGCTCAGGCTCTCCAGCGTACCCGGCAGCAGGTTCTCCGGCACCGTATCGCCCGCCAGCAGATTGAGGGCGTTTTTGTCCTGCATCACCAGCGTCCGGTAGCTTGCTACGCTGGCGCGCGCCTGCTGGTAAACCGCCATCGCTTCACTGACGTCCGTAGCCGCCGCGACGCCCACTTCCTGCTGGCGCTTCACAATCTTTAGCGAGTTTGCCGCGCTCTCCATTGTGGATTTCGCCAGCGCCAGGTTGCTGTTATCCGCCGCCAGCGTCACCCAGGCCGTGGTCAGCTCGCTAACCATCGTCAGGCGCGTGTTCTGCGCGGTGAACTCGCTGGCAAGCCAGGTTTCACGCGCGGCGCGGGAGAGGCTCTGGTTGCGACCAAACAGATCCAGCTCGAAGCTGGAGACCGCGCCGTTGGCTTCGTCGCTTGTCGCAACACCGCTTGCCAGCGTGCGGCTGCGGGTGTGGCTCAGCTCGGCGTCCACCGTCGGAAACAGGGACGAGCGCGTTTCACCGTACTGTGCGCGGGCGGCGTCGATATCCGCGATCGCTTTTTGCACGTCGCGGTTGCTGTTCAGCGCCATCGTCACCACGTTTTTCAGCCTCGCGTCGTTCATCACCTGCTGCCACTGGCTCACCACGGCGGTGGCTTCGCCGTGCGCGCCGGGCAAGGTCGCCGGGACGGGAGCGTCCGGGCGTTGATAGGTAGGGTCTAACGACACACACCCTGCGCTTAGCAGGGCTAACGCTAAAACAGTGACACGAAACATTATGACCTCCGGTTCGCGTGTTTACCGGAGAACAGACGTTTCACCAGTACAAAGAATAAAGGGACGAAGAAGATCGCCAGCAGCGTCGCGGCCAGCGTTCCGCCGATAATGCCGGTACCAATTGCCACGCGGCTGTTGGCACCGGCACCGGTTGCAACGGCCAGCGGCGTCACCCCTGCGATAAACGCCAGCGACGTCATGATGATGGGACGCAGACGCGTCTGGGCGGCACGCAGGGCGGCGCGCGTCAGGGAGTAACCTTCTGCGACTTTGGCTTCGGCAAACTCGACAATCAGGATGGCGTTCTTCGACGACAGGCCGATGGTGGTGAGTAGCGCCACCTGGAAGTAGACGTCATTACTCAAGCCGCGCAGGGAGGCCGCAAGCGCCGCACCCAGCACCCCAAGCGGGATCACCAGGATGACCGAAATCGGCACCGACCAGCTCTCATACAGCGCCGCCAGGCACAGGAACACCACGAGAATGGAAAGGGCATAGAGGCTCATCGCCTGACCGCTTGCCAATTTTTCCTGCAAAGACAAACCGCTCCACGCCCAGGTGCTGCCGGACGGCAGGCTGTTTGCCAGCTGCTCCATTTTGCTCATCGCCGTGCCGGAGCTCGCGCCGCTGGCGTTTTCGCCCTGTATCTCATACGCCGCCGAGCCGTTGTAGCGCACCAGGCTTTCCGGGCCATACTCCCAGCGGGTGGTGGCGAAGGCGGAGAACGGGGTCATGGTGCTGTCGCTGCCGCGCACATACCATTTGTTGAGATCGGACGGCACGGCGCGATAGTCGCTGTCGCCCTGGATGTAGACCTTTTTCACGCGGCCGCGATCGATAAAGTCGTTCACGTAGGTCCCGCCCCAGGCGCTGGAGAGGGTGTTGGTGACGTCGCTCAGGGACAGCCCCAGCGACACGGCCTTGTTGTTGTCGATATCCACCTGAAGCTGCGGCATCTGCGGCAGATCGTTGGCGCGCACGGCGTGCAGCGAGCTGTCCTGGTTGGCTTCGCCAATCAGCTGGTTACGCAGTTTCAGCAGCGCATCGCGGTCGGTGCCGCCGCTGGCCATCAGTTCAAAGGTAAAACCGTTGCTCTGGCCCAGGCCGTCCACCGCAGGCGGCGTCATCGCAAAGATGGTCGCATCGCGGATGGTGCTCAGTTCCTGCGTGGCACGCAGGGCGATGGCCTGAGCCGTGTTTGCATCGCCTTTACGCTCTGACCAGTTCTTCAGGGAGACAAACGCCATCCCGGCGTTCTGGCCGCTGCCGCTGAAGCTGAAGCCTTCAATGGTGAAGATCACGTTGGTGTTGGCTTTCTCTTTGGTGAGGAACCACTCGCGCACCTGGCGGCTGACTTCGGCGGTACGTACCGTCGTCGCGCCGGCTGGCAGGGTGTACTGCACCATGATTTCGCCCTGGTCTTCCGTCGGCAGGAAGCTGCCCGGCAGCTTAAGCATGGCGAAGCCCATCGCGCCGCAGAGCAGGGCGTAGATGACCAGCATGCCGCCGGAACGGCGCAGAGCGCGCAGCACCTTGTTCTGATAACCGCGCTCGGTCCTGCTATAGAAGCGGTTAAACGCGCCGAAGAAGCCCTTTTTGTGCGGCGTCGTGTGGCTCAGAATCGAGCCGCAGAGCGCGGGCGTCAGGGTCAGCGCCACCACCACGGAGAGGAACATCGCCGAAATAATGGTGACCGAGAACTGACGGTAAATCACCCCGGTGGAGCCGCCGAAGAAGGCCATCGGCAGGAATACCGCAGAGAGCACCAGCGCAATGGCGACCAGCGCGCCGGAGATTTCGCCCATCGATTTCTCGGTGGCTTCCCGGGCGGGCAGCCCCTCGTCGCGCATAATACGCTCGACGTTTTCCACCACCACGATGGCGTCATCCACCAAAAGCCCAATCGCCAGCACCATCGCAAACAGCGTCAGGGTATTGATGGAGTAGCCGAACAGCGCCAGCACGCCGAAGGTACCCAGCAGAACGACAGGTACCGCCAACGCGGGGATCAGCGTCGCGCGGATGTTTTGCAGGAACAGGTACATCACCACCACCACGAGGACAATGGCTTCGAACAGGGTCTGAATCACGTCCTCAACGGAGATCTTGATGAACTCGGTGCTGTCCTTCGGGTAGGCCACGTCGTAGCCTTCCGGCATCGACTTTTTGAACTCGGCAATCTTGTCTTTCACCGCCGTCGCAGTGTTGAGCGCGTTCGCACCCGGTGAGAGCATGACTGCCATACCCGCCGCCGGGTGGCCGTTGAGCTTCGCGGTGGCGGTATAATCTTCGCTGCCCATCTCCACGCGGGCGACATCGCTGATGCGCACCACCGCGCCGTTGGATTGGCTCTTCACAATGATGTTTTTAAACTGATCCACCGTCTGCAGGCGTGACTGGGCGCGGACGGTGGCGGTCAGCTGCTGGGCGTTCGACGAGGGTAGCGCGCCGATTTTACCGGCGGAGACCTGCACGTTCTGCGCTTCAATCGCGCTCTGCACGTCGGACGGCATCAGCGAGTAGGACGCCAGCTTCGCCGGATCGAGCCAGATGCGCATCGCGTATTCCGCCCCGAACACCTGCAGGCTCCCGACGCCTTCCACGCGCGCCAGCGGATCCTGCATATTACTGACCAGCCAGTCGGCAATATCCGAGCTGCTGGCGGTGTCGGTTTTATCGTACACGCCCATGATCAGCAGGAAGTTGCTCTGGGATTTTTCGACGGTGATCCCGGACTGCTGCACCTCGGTGGGCAGGCGCGATTCCGCCTGCTGGACTTTGTTCTGCACCTGCACCTGAGCGGTGTCCGGGTCAGTGCCCTGCTCGAAGGTGACGGTAATGCTCACCGATCCGTCCGAGCTGCTGGTGGAGGTGAAGTAGAGCAGGTTATCCAGCCCGGTCAGCTGCTGCTCAATCACCTGCGTCACGCTGTTTTCCAGCGTCTGCGCGGAGGCACCGGTATAGGTGGCGGAGATTTTGATCGACGGCGGCGCAACGTCCGGGTACTGCGCGACCGGCAGCGTGCGGATGGCCAGCATCCCGGCGAGCATGATAAGAATAGCGATAACCCAGGCAAAGACCGGGCGACGCACGAAGAAACGGGAAAACATCAGGCGTTTCCTCCGTTGGCTTTTATCTCTTCGGCCTTCACTTCCTGCCCGGCGGTGACTTTGTCAGTACCTTCCACAATCAGCCTGTCGCCTGCCTTCAGCCCGCTCAGCACCAGCCATTTGTCGCCGTAGGTGTCACCCGTTTCCAGCTGACGCTGCTCGACCTTATTGCTGGCATTGACCACCAGAGCGGTGGCGGTGCCTTTGGCGTCACGGGTGATGCCCTGCTGCGGCGCGAGGATCGCGTCGCTCATGACGCCTTCATCCACCCTGGCGCGGACAAACATGCCCGGCAGGAGCTGATGCTGCGGGTTCGGGAAGACGGCGCGCAGCGTGACCGAGCCGGTTGATTCATCCACCGCCACTTCGGTTAACGCCAGGCGGCCTTTCTCGCTGTAGGTGCTGCCGTCTTCGAGGATTAACGACACGCTTAGCGTATCGCTATTGGTGGCAAGGGTTTGCTTGCGTAAACGCAGCAGATCGGCGCTGGAACGGGTTAAGTCGACGTACATGCTGTCCAGCCCGCGAATGGTGGCGAGCGCGGTATCCTGCTGGGCGGTGACCAGCGCGCCGGGGGTGACGGAGGAGATGCCGATGCGTCCGGCAATCGGCGCGGTGACGGTGGTCCAGTTGAGGTTAATGCGCGCGCTCTCCTGCGCGGCCTTCTTTGATTCAACGCTGGCCTTGTCCTGCGCGCAGGTGGACTTCGCGTCTTCTGCGTCCTGACGCGACACGCCGTCGTCTTTCACCAGCTGCGCATAGCGCTGGGCTTTCTGGCAGTCGGCCTGCACCAGCGCCTGGGCCTGTTTCAGCGCCGCGGCGGCTTCATCAAACGCCGCGCGGTAGCTGGAAGGGTCAATTTGATACAGCGCCTGTCCGGCCTTCACGGTATCGCCTTCGGTGAACAACCTCTTCTGAATAATGCCGCCCACCTGCGGGCGCACTTCGGCGCTCATGGCGGCGGTGGTGCGGCCCGTGAGTTCGCTGACGACGGAGACCGGCTGGCTCATGAGGGTAACAATCCCCACATCCGGAAGAGGATGCTGGGGAGCAGATGTTTGCGCATTATCGCACCCGGTCAGGAGGAGTAATGCCGCGATGGAGGTTGTTATGGTTTTCATAATCTTTTTCCAGGGTGAACGATGCCTGCCCTGTTAAAGGCTCAACAGGGAGGAAGGCTATTTAAAGGCACAGCGATACCGCATCTCCGGCATGGCCGGAAATGTTAAGTTGGGAAATTACTTATTCCCGCTAATTATTCACATGCGATTACTTCGCAGAGAAAAGCATATTTAAAATATTCTGATAGATAGGCTCTAATTGTTTCGACGGTACTTTTAAAGGCGCGAGTCGACGGTAAATCGTGCCTTCGATCATCACCGCGGTAATTTCCACGCAGCAGCGAATATGTTCATCGCTCAGATGGGGGAATTGTTTTTTCAGGTGCGCACAGGCGTTGGTAAACATCCGGGCATCGGCTGCGATCAGCATGGCCGCCACCTGCGGGTTACGGGTCGCCTCGGCAGACATTTCGAGCATCAACGCATCGTCGTCTTCGTTGAGCGTCTGACGCCAGGCGAGCGCCTGCGGCATCCCTTCCACCACCGTTTTATCCTGCATCCCTTCGATGCGTGAGTCGATAATGCGGCGGATCATCTCTTCAATAATCGCGTCTTTGTTACTGAAATAACGGTAAATTTGCCCGACGCTAAGCTTCGCCTCACTGGCAATTTGCGACATGCTGGCGGCGTGAAATCCGCTGGCGCGAAAGCAGCGACGCGCGGCGGTGATGATTTCGTCCTGACGTTGTTTTTGTCGTTCTTCCAGCTTTGTGCTCATCGTCGTATACCGTGCAAAAGTGAGAATGATCGTTCTCAGGCAAAAGTGAGAATGATCGTTCTCAGTATACGTTTTGGATGCGTATTGGAAAGGCTTTTTTTATTTAGTTATTGAGTGAATGTTTCTGTATTAAAAAAAAGGAGGAAATTAGGAGTTTTTATGAAGGTTAAGCTGTGAGATATTCAAATTGCGCGGAAAATAAGGAGAGGAATATGCACCTGAGCATAACAGATAATGTAACACCCGCAGAAAAAGAAGAGCTATTTGTGGGGTTAAGAGCCTATAACGGACAGTTTATCGATCTGACAAACTTTAGCGGCGACATTGGCGTTTATGTACGAGACGATAAAGGCGTCATGCTCGGCGGGCTCATTGGGGTGCGTAAAGGCGACTGGCTGAATATCGACTTTCTCTGGGTCAGCGACACCGTGCGGGGTACCGGCGTGGGCAGCCAGCTTATCAAAACGGCGGAAGATGAAGCCAGACGCAAAGGCTGCAAGCATGCGCTGGTGGATACCGTCAGCTTCCAGGCGCGTCCGTTCTATGAAAAACAGGGGTACCAGTTGCAGATGTCTTTGCAGGATTATCCGTACCCGGGCATGCAGCGACATTACCTGGCGAAAGTCCTTTAAGCTCTGAATCCGTAGGCCGGGTAAGCGCAGCATCACCCGGCCATACCCGCATATAACTTATCCTTCTTATTGATTCTTTTTCGTTTTTTATTTCACCGCCTCGTTGTCGATATCGTCACTACAACATTCAGCAAAAGGAACTTTCTCGTGAAACGTCGATTGGGTGCTCTGGTTCTCGCTGGCCTGCTGCTGGCAGGGTGCGATCAAAGTGGCAGCGATGCCAAACACATAAAAGTGGGCGTCATCAACGGCGCTGAACAGGACGTGGCGGAAGTCGCCAAAAAGGTGGCAAAAGAAAAATATGGCCTGGACGTGGAGCTGGTCGGATTCAGCGGCTCGCTATTGCCCAACGATGCCACAAATCAGGGAGAGCTGGATGCCAACGTCTTCCAGCATCGCCCGTTCCTTGCAGAAGATAACAAAGCGCATGGCTACAAGCTGGTGGCCGTGGCGAATACCTTTGTTTTTCCGATGGCCGGCTATTCCCGCAAAATCAAATCCGTCTCTGACCTGAAGGACGGGGCGACTATCGCCATACCAAACGATCCGACCAACCTTGGCCGCGCGCTGCTGCTGCTGCAAAAAGAGAAGCTCATCACCCTGAAGCCGGACACCGGGCTGCTGCCGACGGCGCTGGATATTACCGCCAACCCTAAGCAGCTGAAAATCATGGAACTGGAAGGGGCACAGCTGCCGCGCGTGCTGGATGACCCGAAAGTGGATGTCGCCATCATCAGCACTACCTATATTCAGCAAACAGGGCTATCGCCGGTGCATGACAGCGTCTTTATTGAAGATAAAAACTCGCCGTACGTGAACATCGTGGTGACGCGCGAAGACAACAAAGACGCGGAGAACGTGAAGGCGTTTATCCAGTCGTATCAGTCACCGGAAGTGGCGAAAGCGGCAGAGACGATCTTCAACGGCGGGGCGGTGCCGGGCTGGTAAAGGTGCCGGCAGTAAACGCGGTGATGAAAATGGCCCGATTCCATCGGTAATCGCCCTTTAACCCACAGCGCCAATTGTGACGGCTGGCTATCCTCCTTATCACACCAACCGGAGGATAGCCCATGAACATTACCCAAATTCGCAATGCCACCCTGCTGATTACCTACGCCGGAAAACGCCTTTTAATCGACCCGATGCTGGCCCCGAAAGGTGCTTATCCGGGCTTTCCCGGCACGGCGCATGCCGAACGCCGTAACCCGACGGTCGAACTTCCCGTCGACGTCAATACGCTGCTGAACGCCGACGCGGTGATCGTCACCCATACCCATGACGATCACTGGGATCGCACCGCGGCAGAGCTGATCGCCAAAGACAAACCTATCTACGTGCAAAACGATCGTGACGCCGCGCTGCTGCGCAGCCAGGGATTTACCAACCTGACGATCATGACCGACGAGACCACCTTCGGGGAGGTTCGGATTGCGAAAACGTACGGCGGCCAGCACGGGACCGACCGCGCTTACGCCGTGCCAGAACTGGCGGAGCGGCTGGGCGAGGCCTGTGGCGTGGTGCTGCGTCATCCTGATGAGAAGACGCTCTATCTTGCCGGGGATACCATCTGGCGCGAAGAGGTGGCAGCCGATCTGCAAAAACACCAGCCGGATGTGGTGGTACTGAACGCCGGTTATGCCCACGTCATCGGCTTTGGGCCCATTATTATGGGGCAGGAGGACGTGCTCAACGTTCATTTCCTGCTGCCGCAGGCTAAAATCGTCGCGAGCCACATGGAGGCGATTAACCACTGCCTGTTGACCCGCAGCGCGCTGCGTGAGTACGTTGAAGCCAACCAGGTGAGCGATGCGGTGAGCATTCCCCAGGATGGCGAAACCGTTATATTCTGAGTGCGTTAACGGGAAAGGAGAGACAGATGTCGCTAATCAACGTCGCGATTGTCGCGGTAGACGGGTTCAGCCCGTTCCACTACTCCGTTCCCTGCATTCTGTTTGGTGATTCGGTCTCCGGCGAAAAGCGCTTTAACGTGACGATCTGCGCCGAAACGCCGGGGTTTCTTACCTCAAAAGACGGGTTTGCCCTCAACGCCACGCAGGATTACACCGCCATCGGGCAGGCCGACATTGTTGTCGTTCCCTACTGGCAGCACGTCCTTGAACGGCCGCCTCAGGCGCTGCTTGACAGCCTGGTGTTGGCGAGAGACAACGGCGCGGAAATTGTCGGCCTGTGTCTGGGGTCGTTTGTGCTGGCCTGGGCGGGGATCCTCGACGATAAACGGGCCGCCACCCACTGGGAGTTTGAACATCATTTCCAGTCGCTCTTTCCGAACGTTCAGCTGGATATCAATGCCCTCTACGTGGATGACGGCAATATCATCACCTCTGCCGGTACCGCGGCTGCGCTGGACTGCTGCCTGTACATCATTCGCCAGCGTTTTGGCAGCGTCGTCGCCAACCAGATTGCCCGTCGGATGATTGTACCGCCCCATCGCGAGGGCGGGCAGGCGCAGTTCATCGCCCAGCCGGTTCCGAAAGATACCCGTGACGCACGTATTAACTGCCTGATCGACTACCTGCAGCAGCACATCACCGAACCGCATAGTCTGGACTCGCTGGCGGAGGTGGTTTCGATGAGCCGCCGCACGCTGACTCGTCATTTTATTAAAGCCACGGGGATGAGCGTCGCCGACTGGCTTACCGCCGAACGCCTGCGGCGCAGCCAGATTTTGCTTGAAGCCAGAAATATGCCCGTTGAGAGCGTGGCGGAGCTGGTGGGATTTAATTCCGCCATCACCTGGCGACAGCAGTTTAAGGCGCGCTTTGGGGTGAGCCCAGCGGAGTGGCGAAAGACGTTCCGTGTTCATCCGTCTTTATAATTCTGTCGCGATGGAATAAAAAGGCGTGGGGGACATTTTCGGGGTGACGGCTACGAACGCCCCTAACGAGCGCGCTTTAAACACCGTAATCTATTATTTTCTACTTTAGCGCCAGTGTCTTTTTAGCGTGGTCCTGTTTTTTTTGCTGAAAATGCTGATGTATCAGACGGGTTACAAGACGCATCTCTTCCGGTTAAGATATTGCACGTTACTTTCCAGAAGAAAAGGTAGTGGCATGAACAATATTGAAACGCAGTTACTTGAATCAGGTTTCACCGTAAAAGAGTTAGCGTATCTGAACCGAAACATCAGTCGTTATGGTTCATCCTTGCTCGAGGTCGTGCTTGAGTTAGGTAAGCGATTTATCATGGTTCTGTGTATTACTGCGGCTGTGGCTCTGATTTTCCTGGCGCTTATTTTTTTCGCTGAACATTACAATCTTGTTTCCGGGGGCATCTCTCTTTTCATCGTGTTAGCGATTGTCTGGTTTTTTCAACCCCCGGTCATTACCTACAAAGCCTGGCGCTACAGAAAGAAATACATTAGTTCTGGCCAGACGCATTAGAAATTAAATCAAACGAGACTTTTGCAGAGACACCCCAGCCGACAATTTTCATAGTGAGCGCTGCGCGATTCATACCGTCTACCTTGCGGTAGAAATCCAGCGGGAGATAGCGAAACAGACGCCATGATTCGGGTTTTCGGATGGCGCCAAATACCGTATAGACGCTTGCTGCCAGGCTTACGCTATTGAAGACTCCCAGTGCTGATTCACGTTTAAATCCCATAAACTGAGCGATATCCATGACGCCATCTGCCAGCATACCTTCAGATTTTGGTTGATGTTGAAGCGTTCTGTTAATTTCTTTTGAAATAGCATTTGCACCATCCATAACCAGAATCGCTCCTGCAAGCGCACCCACTGGATTCATTGTCATCATTGCACCAACGCCTGCAACAATCTGTAACCCGGAAAGTACAACCTTTATCGACGAGATAAAGTAACCGATGACTTTGTTATTTTCTTTAACCAGCTCAATCTGAGCAAAAAGCTGAGCTGTACGTGAGCGAAGCATTCTGCTTTGATCAAGAAGACTTTCGTTCTCAGCCCGGATGTTTTTCAGGCATTCCATGCACTCATCATGACTTCTGGCCGCCCGGGTAGCGCTAAACTGTTGCATTACAAATTGCCGAATATCATCCATAAATTTAATTCGTGCGAGTCCGTCGCTGAGATGTTGCCCTCCGACAATATTCGCAGTATTGATAAGCTTTCGGGCTTCAAGGTTAATCATTGTTTCAGCCCATGCACGGGTGTTCTGACCAGGGAAAAGTGCAATATCCATTTTAATTTTCTCATCTGATAACCAATGTTTACAGATTATCCAGCCAGCAGAAACTGACAACAATAAATTGGATAATTTATCGCGAGCTCAGAATTCGCTGAAGCATATACCTGCGGAAATCATCATCGTCGTTGATGGCGACCATGAGAGGGATGACTGGAGAAAAGTAATTAAGGAAACAAACACTTACCCCAGCCTCTCCACCCTCGTCTCCCCCTCCTCCATCGACAGCTGATACAGCGAAAACGATCTGTGCTTCTCAATCAACGTCGCCAGCTCCGGCGAGTGGCTGGTGAGCCAGATCTGCGAGTAGCGGCTGGCCTCGGCGATTAAGCTCGCCAGGGCGGGCAGCATCTGTGGGTGCAGGCTGTTTTCCGGTTCGTTTAACGCGATAAACGCCGGCGGGCGCGGGCTTAACAGCGCCACCGCCAGGCACAGAAAGCGCAGGGTGCCGTCGGAGAACTCCGCCGGTTCCAGCGGCCTGCTCAGCCCCTCGCGCTGCATCATCATGCGAAAATGTCCGCCGCTGTTGTCGCTGTAAAACACGCAGCCGGGGAAGGCCTGGTCAAGGATGCGCATCAGCAGCAGCTCGTCGCCAATCTCCACGATAGTCTGAAACGCCGCCGCCAGGTTGGCGCCGTCGCTGGCCAGCACCGGGGAGCGGAAACCGACCTGCGGGGCGCGCATCGCCGAGCCGATTGATACAGAAAACTCATGATAAAAGCGCCAGTTACGCAGGGACTCGCGCATCTGCGACACTTCCGGGTAAAGGTGCGGTTCGCCAAGCTGCCCGAATACCGATTCGTTCTCGTACAGCGTGCCGCTGTGGGTCACTTTTTCATGATGCACGTTGTTCAGAAACACGGCCTGATTCCTGCGCTTCATCAGCTGTGACGACGGTCGACGGTGCTGGCCGCTCAGCCAGATGGACTCCTCTTTGATCACCGGGTCGAGTTGAAACTGTGAGGGATACGGCAGCTTCTCCACAAAACCGACCTGCAGCTCGTATTCGTAGGTCTCAGTTTCTACCGCCAGATTCATCCGCCGCAGCTGGTCGCTGCGGGTTTTGCCTGCCCAGAACACCTTCAGAATGCCGCCCTCGTTCGCCAGCGCCTGGGAAAACTGCCCTTGCGCGGCGCTGTGCATCAGGTGTATCGCCTTGTAAATATTGGATTTTCCTGTACCGTTCGGCCCGAAGACGATATTGAGCTGCTCCAGCTCCAGCGACATCTCGCGGATGGAGCGGTAGTTTTGAATGTGCAGGGTGTTGATCACAGGCAGGCCCCTTTTGCAGAATAAGCCTGTATATAATCACAGTCTTTAGATGAAATGCAAAAAAGAGACGACAGTGAGGATGTCGTCTAAACGGGGTACTGCTTTGGGCCTCTATGGGTCAATGGGGCCTTCGCATTTTTTTCATCACTTGACTGCCAGACGCAGACCCAAATCATCAGGATAGGGATCAAAGTAGTTTTGCGTCATCAGATACCGGTCGGGGTATTCGGCCAGGTAGTGCTTCAGCAGCGTGATCGGCGCGAGGATAGGCAACTGTCCGTTGCGATAATGCAGGATCACATCGCGCAGCTCGCCGCGCTGGCGGGTGTTGAGCTGGTTACGAAAATAACCCTGAATATGCATCAGCACGTTGGTGTGATTCTTCCGTGAAGCAGGTTTTTTCAGGATGGTCATCAGCTTTTCCCGGTACGCCACGAAGAAGGCGTCCAGGTCTTCCCACTCGTGCAGCGAGGCAACGAACGGGCCAATCTCACGGTAGCCCGCCTGATGGTGCGCCAGCAGCTGAAGCTTGTAGCGGCTGTGGAAGTCCAGCAGCGCGCGGCGCGTCAGGCCATTTTTACGTATCGTGTTGAGTTCGTGCAGCGCAAAAACGCGCTCGACGAAGTTTTCCCGCAGCACCGGGTCGTGCAGGCGTCCGTCCTCTTCAACGGGCAGCCACGGCAAGGTTTCAAGGAGGGCGGCGGTGAACAGCCCGACCCCCTCCTTGCGGCCCCGGTTGCCGTTTTCATCGTACAGCCGCACGCGTTCCATGCCGCAGCTTGGGGATTTTGCACAGACAACAAAGCCTGCGAGGTCGCCGATTTTCGGCAAATAATCTGCCGCAAAGTCAGCCATTTTCTGCGTAACGTCTTCGTGAGGCGCGTGGCTGAAGCGCATCTGCGTTTCTCCGTCTGTCGTGACGATCAGACGCAGCGCCGGGCGAGGCGTCGGCAGGCCGATGGCCATCTCCGGGCAGACGGGCCTGAAATTCACCCACTGGGCCAGCTCATCCATGATGAAGCCCATGCGCTTATGTCCGCCGTCAAAGCGAACGGCGGATCCGGTCAAACATCCGCTAATACCGAGCACAGGTTTCGTTGTCATGGTGTAGTCCTCCCGTTCATATAACTAAAACTTACACAACATGACTAATTTGTCCAAGTATTCGCGGAACTATTTTTTATAATCCTTTAAAATCAACGCCTCTTAACTTCCCTTGTAGGTCGAGTAGCCGTACTGGCTAAGCAGAAGTGGGATGTGCAGCTTCTCGTTGGTGCGGGTCACGGTAAACAGCACCGGGATCTCCGGGAAGAAGGTATCCAGCTTTTTGCCGTGGAAATACTCTGCGGTTTTAAAGGTTACTTTGTACACGCCAGGCTGCATATCCTGATCCTGCGGATAGAGCGATTTGATACGGCCATCGTGGTCGGTTTTGCCGCTGGCAATCGGGGTCCATTTGTCCTGCTGCTGCTTCTCCAGCGTAACGGTAACGTCTGATGGCGGCATTCCGGTTTGCTGGTCAAGAATGTGGACGCTTAGCGTGCCGGCAGGGGCGCTAAAGGCGGCAGGGGCGAAGGCCATCGAGGCCAGGATCAGCAGAGGGGCAGTTTTTTTCATAGTGTTTTCCTGTTGAGTTATTCGTCACAGGAAAACGTTAGCATCTGCGGCGCGGGAAAATATTCAACTTTTCGTGAAGATTCCCGCAGGAGAAAATTATCAGAGGATAATCACTTCAAGCGATACCTGCTGCTGCCACTGCTCCACCTGCTTTTTCCGCCCGGCGGTGAGCTTGCCGCTGGTGACCAGCAGCCATTTCCGCTCCGGGAAAATCTCCGGTGCCAGCGCGTCTGGTGGAACTGGCAGAATGTCGATGCGGTGGCCCTGCCCGGTGCGCGTTAGGGCTTCGAGCCAGATCTCGCATGGGTCGTTCAGGTGCCAGCCGCTGAGCAGAATATTGTCGCCCGGCGCTTTTTTATCGCCTTCTAGGCAAAACGAGGTGTAGGCGATGATGATGCCGTCGAGGATCGCGCGCAGGGTCATGGCGGCGGCGACGTTAGCCGAGACCTGGCTGCGCAGCGGACGCAGTACGTTCGCGACCAGTTCCGGCCTTGGGTACTCGCGCCCGGCATCGTAAATCATCTGGCGCAGGGACTCGACTTTGCCGTCCTGCAGGCGTTGCAGCATGCTCTGCTGCAGCGTTTGCCAGTTGTTGGTCCGCCCCGGCGTCGGGCGCTCCAGCAGCGGTTTGACCTGGCCAATCGGGACGCCTTTTTTTACCCAGTCGAGGATTTTGAGCGCCTGCTGGACGTCCTCATCACTGTACTGGCGGTGGCCGCCTTCCGTGCGCTGTGGCTTGAGTAAACCGTAGCGACGCTGCCACGCCCGCAGGGTGGTGGCGGTGATGCCGCTGAGTCTGGCGAATTCGCCGATGGAGTAAGCCATGTCCGTGTCCAGGGTGGAGGAATACTCTCAATATACTACGAATTTTCCCGAACGGGATGAAGCGCCAAAACGGTGCACTACACTTAACATCCAACCGTGCAAATGAAAGGAATTCTCATGAAGCTATGGCCTGTTGTGACCGGTGTTGCGATTGCCCTGACGCTGGTCGCCTGTAAATCCCCCACGCCGCCGAAAGGCGTGCAGCCTATTACCAACTTTGAAGCCAGCCGCTATCTCGGCAAATGGTACGAAGTTGCCCGTCTGGAAAACCGCTTTGAACGCGGTCTGGAACAGGTGACGGCGACCTACGGCGAGCGCAGCGACGGCGGCATAAGCGTGCTTAACCGGGGTTTTGATCCGGTTAAGAACAAGTGGAACGAGAGCGAGGGCAAAGCCTACTTTACCGGCGAGCCGACCACCGCCGCGCTGAAGGTATCGTTCTTCGGCCCGTTCTACGGCGGGTATAACGTGATCAGGCTGGACGATAAGTACCAGTACGCGCTGGTGAGCGGCCCGAACCGCGACTATCTGTGGATCCTGTCACGCACGCCGACCATCCCGGATGCGGTGAAGCAGGATTACCTGAACACCGCGCGCAGTCTGGGCTTCCGGGTTGATCAGCTGGTATGGGTGAAGCAGTAAAAATCGTGCTTTCTTCCAGGGGCATTACTGGCTCGCCTGGATAGACTTCCTTTAAAAGCCCAACGGAGAAAGACGACATGAACGGGCGAGCGGAGCTGCCATCCCGGTGGGGAGCGTTACAGCAGCTACAGGATATTCTCCTTGCGGCAGGCGTGCCGATGGAAAACGTCACCGTGGTGGTACCGAGGAATGGGGTGATGAGGAACAGATCTCAAAGAGTGGGTTGAAATAGTTCGGTTTTCTAATCATGATCCCCCCATGAAAATAGAAACCGCACTCCCCAAACACTTTGAACGTCTGGTCGCGATCTGGGAATCTTCCGTTCGCGCCACCCATCACTTTTTACAAGAAAGCGATATTGCGGCGCTGCGCCCGTTATTGCTCAACGCCTATCTACCTAACCTCAAGGTCGTGATTGCTCGCGATGACGCAGGCGTTATTCACGGCTTTTTGGGCGTGGATGAAAACCGCATTGAAATGCTTTTTGTGGATGACGCGAGCCGAGGGAAGGGCGTCGGGAAATTGCTGCTAAAACACGCCATCGCCGAGTTTGGCGTAAACGAAGTGGACGTGAATGAGCAGAACCCGCAGGGCGTCGCATTTTATCGCCATATGGGGTTTGAGCAGGTCGGACGCTCGGAACTGGACGGGCAGGGGAATCCGTTTCCGTTGTTGCATATGCGGTTGAGTGGACAGGCTTAACTCCCCGTTCCTGTGGAAGAGAGAGTCTGCGAACTAGTTGCTGGTAATTTGCCCGATGATTACACCACGCACTTTTTCGTCATCGAAGGAATAAGAGACGGTATTACTCTGGATGAATCCATCATGCACTGGCGTCTCATGATAAAAAAGCATCGCTTTCTTTGTGGCGATCTCCTTATTACCGAACAGTTTAACTAAATTCCCGTGAGTAGCATTCAACAACGGAACATTAGCGACTGAGACTCTGACTGGTTCCGTTGTTTTTGCACACTTTTTATGAATCCCATCCCTGGCTATGGCTAGTGCCGTTAACAATCCTGCACCCATTTCGTTATCAGAAATGAACCAGTAATTCGTGCCATCGTCGTCATGAAGGCAGACCCAACGAGTGGAACTGTCTTTGTTGACTGGTGTGCTGGAGATGTCTGCCAGATGAGTAACCTCCATTTGCACGGTTTTCTTACCGATGGTGATGATTGGGGTAAGGGGCATTGTTGTTGAAATTTCCGTCAGCGAGCCGTCTTCATCGTAATACCGGGTCGCGAAGCCGGTCATTTCCGTTGCTGAGACGTGCGAACTGACTGCAACGAGTAATGGCAATAAACAAAATAAACGCTTCATTTGACAATCAATACCGTATCGTTGCTTTTCCAGATACTCCTTCTGGCACTCAGAGGAGCAATGATGCAGCCCTCAGAAGAGTCGTCGGGGTGCAAACTGCTTTTACCATGTATTTTAAATGAGTCCCTACCACACATATCATTTGTCGAGTAGGGCGTGAGACTGAGAGTATATTTCCCAGTGTGGGCTGAATTATAAGGGGACCCAATAGTGTAGGTACCTCGTGGCAGCGGTCCGCTGTTTTTTACACATTCTTGTGACGGATCGTTTTTGTAACCACTTGCACCTGCGTAATCTGCATCAAATTGGTAGACACCATCCAGATAAAATTTATGCTCTTTTACATCATATTCCCAGGACATACTTTCTCCTCAAGCGCGTTCGTTCCATGTATCAGAGTGAGTGATGTTTCCATCAATGTAGTGCCATGTGATTTTTTCATATGTCAGATCTACATATTCATGGTGTGTATAGTGTTCGTTATGCGGATGTTTAATATCAAACATGACAGGTTCAATTTGAACAACTCTTGCATTTTCTAACGTTGTCTTAAAGTAAGCCTCTTCGAGTCCGTTATAGTTGATTTTGTAAAATATGAATTCAGCTTTTTTTAGTGTTTGTCCAGTGCACAAGGCTTTGTATAGATATGAGGATGATGAATCAATCTCTTTCATGAATGCATAGGTACTACAAATGCGTTTTGCTGTGATTTTACCGGAGAGTTTATCTATAGGCTGTTCTATAGAATGCATAAATTCAATCACTTCTATTGAACCTTCGCGACCCATTATATCGACAGATCCATTAATCCTCCGGCCTGAATCATCCTCGAGCCATAAGTAAACAGGTATAGCCATCTCAATCTCCTTTTATAGACTGAGGGAAACTACTCTTCATTAATATTTTGAATTGTGACTTACATTTCAAAACAGGAATACTAAAGAATTTTGGTTGGTTTAATAGAAAGTTGCTGTTGCGAGATATGGATGGGGTCAATTAATGTTATAAAATTTATAAGCTTGATTTATGATTATTCGTCCATCGCAAGAATAGTGGTCACTAAAAAAGCATCAAATATTGAAATGAAGAATATCATTAAATAATGAATCTATACCGGGATTATCGCTTAGCCTACTTATCCCATTTTAATAAGTCGACGATATCTTTCTCACCTTCGGCTTTTTTCAGCAGGCGCTGCTTTTTTTCAAACTCAATGTATTCTGAGCACGCCTTCTCATCAGCTGCTTTCTTACTGATTTAGCCTGCTCCTTCTAAAACGTCCCGGTCGTTAAATTGCAGGAACTGATCGAGTTTGGTTTGCCAGTAGCTAAACGCGACCCTAACAAATCTAAATCCGGAAAAGCACCGACATTTCAGATTCGTATTACGCCAGAGTTGAAAGCACAGTTTGAAGAGGCGGCGAAAGAAGAGGGGATGAGTGTGGGGAATTGGCTTAAATCATTAGGACGAAAAGAGCTAGAAAAAGAGAACAACAAGGCAATAGATTTATTTTATTGCCTTGTTGGTATATTAATTAATTTCATGCAAAATATAAACAGATGTAGCTTCTATAAAATCATCTTGCTCAATAGTATGTATATGTAATCTACCAGCATATTTTGACATGAATTTCCCATCAACATATTGTGTAATTTCATTATCGATATAATCACAAATATTATCATATTTTTCGCATGAGGTATGTATTTTTTTATTAAGTATGTTTGTTAACCTTTCATCATAA